>CACYHJ010000533.1:1007-2541 GCA_902774165.1 Oscillospiraceae bacterium | reverse complement strand
TGCAGACAACGGAGTAAAAGAATATACTCTGTATATATATTCATTTTATATGAACCACACGCCGCGTGAAATTGAGGAGGTCGTCTTTATGACTCACCGCATGAAAAAGTATTTCCGGATGGCTGCCACAATGGTCATGATCATGATCTGGTGCCTTTCCGGCGCTGTCGGCGTTTTCGCTTCCGCTGAAAGCGCATCGCCGGAGAACGGACTGACGCTGAACGCTCTGCTCGCGCGTTCCGGGGCCGGCACAGCGGCCGACGCGCAGGAGCACGCCGCCCTCGTCATGCTCAAGCCCGGGGCCACGGTCTCGGCGCACACCGCGCACAGCGCGCTGCGCTCCGGCAAAGAAGGGATCGGCGACATCGAGATCGCGTCTGTCTGGACGTTCGAGGACGCCGGCACGCAGGACATCAGCGAAGGGTCGGGCGAAGCGTTTCCTCAAAGCTTGCTGACTTTGGGCGCGGCGGAACGCTGCGCGCCGCCGGAACCGCGGCCGCAGACAGCTTCGCCGCCGCACCGCAGGCCACCGATGCAGACGATACGTCCCTGACCGTCGCTCTGGTCACGTCTGAGACCCTCTCGACGGAGAGCCTTGTCAGGAAGCTTCGGGCCATGGACAGCGTTGCGTACGCCGAGCCGAATTACCGTGTCCACGCGTGCAGCGTGAACGACCCGTATTTCGAATATCAGTGGAGCATGCAAAACGGCGAGCATACGCCGAACGTCATGTCGGTATGGGGCGAAGACAATCAGGGGACGACCGGCAGCGGGCGGATCGTCGCGGTCGTTGATACCGGCGTGGACTATACGCATCCGGATCTGAAGGACCGGATGTGGCAGAACACGCATTACCCCGCGCTGAAAGGCACCTGCGGATTCGACTTTAGCGACGGCGACGACGATCCGATGGACCTCAACGGCCACGGAACGCACTGCGCCGGCATCATCGGCGCGCAGGGCAACAACGCGGTCGGTATCAGCGGCGTAAACCAGGATATCAGGATCATGGCGCTTCGCTGTCTTGACGCCAACGGAAGCTCGTATCTCTCGCACGAGATCGCCGCCTATCACTATATCAGCCGCGCCATCGATCTGGGCGAGCCGGTCACGGCGATCAACAATTCATGGGGCGGCGGCGAATACAGCCGGATCTTCGAGGAGCTGGTCGACGTCGTCGGCAAAAAAGGCGCGGTCACGGTGGTCGCCGCGGGAAATGAATTTGCAGACTGCGACGACGATCCTATCTACCCGGTCACGATCCATTCCCCTTATATGATCAAAGTCGCCGCCACCGGGATAGACGGCGAGATGGCCATTTTCTCCAATTACGGAAAGGATTCGATCGATATGGCCGCGCCCGGCGTGGAGATCCTCTCCACGGTCTCCTATCCCTGCTACAACCCCACGATATACAGCGCCGAAAAGCGATCGGAGGTCTCAGCCAGATTCAACGACTATGAAGGCGGGTCTGCCTGGGCAGGCGCTTCGGCTTTTTCATCGAATCTGTACCTCAACGGGGCGCGTTACGATC
>CACYHJ010000533.1:0-905 GCA_902774165.1 Oscillospiraceae bacterium | reverse complement strand
GGAAATCAGGATCACCGAGCGCGCCGGCAAGGGCTTCAACCCCAAAAAGGAAGACAGCGCGCACTGCCTGACGCTTGAAATGAAGAACACAAAGCAGGGCGATATTATCTGTTTTGCGCTTCCTTATGAAATCAGCGCCGGCGCAGCGGCGGCGCCCTACGCCAGTTGTATGATAAAGGTGGATATGGCCGACGACCTGTCAACGGCGATCGTCTTTGCATTAGACCTCCCGGGCGACGTTCCGCTTGACTTGAAACACCTTGGAGGTCTTAACCTGAAATTTGGCTCTATGCCCATGTATGAAAACGATCACTGGAACCATATGGTGTTCCAGACGCTGAATGACGACGAGCTGAAGGATGCAAAGGCCAGGGGAGAGCTGAATCGACAGATCGTTTTCGGGCTCTATGCGCAGGATTATGACTGTGATTACACGGTGTGTATCGACGATCTCGCGCTCTCCAAAGAGAATCTGGACCCCGCGGTCTTGGAACAGTATAGCTTCATGAGCGGCACGTCCATGGCGGCGCCCTTTGTGTCCGGCGCCGTGGCGCTTTACGCGGAGCACACGGAGTATCCCCTTTTCAGCGACGCGGCGGATCTTGCGGGCGAAGTCGTTTCTCTGGCCAGAGAGACCGATCCCGAACAGGACGACGCGCTTCCGATCATCATGCACGGGTCCTTCGATTTTATGAGAAAATCGCCGGAGCAGGGCCCCCGGATCGGGTCCATCGAGGTCGACAAGGCCGCGGGCACGATCGCAATCGGCGGAACGGGGCTCAATCCCGTCACCGCAAAGCTGAACGTCGAGATCGGACCGGCCGGCGGGGAAAAGAAAACCCCGACCGTCCTGTTTCAAAGCGCGGAGCGGATCGTTCTCCGGGACGAGGAACTCGCCGTAAGGG
>CACYHJ010000532.1 GCA_902774165.1 Oscillospiraceae bacterium | reverse complement strand
ATCCCGCAAGGGGATGGGTTCACCCGTCGAACCGGACGATTACTAATCGTCCCTACAGCCGGTTGCCGCACTTTGCTGATTAAAGCCGATATCCATGATCAGGATTTGCCAGTGTGGATTCAGAGTGAGAAGTTGCGGACGGGGGGGTCCTTTTGCGCCGCGCCTGATCCGGCGGGAAATGCGGAATTGCCGAAAAAACGGGAAAAACGGGTAAAACAAGAAAAAACAGTCGAAAAAACGTCATGATTGACATTTGATCCGATGTATGATAATATATTTTTATGCATAATTTCTATATCCGCGTCTGGAGCCGCCGTTCGGGTCCGGGCGGAATCGCGGCAGCGCGGTTCCCGTGCGGTACATAAGGAGGTATGTTGATGCACTGTCCCAAATGCGGAGGGGAGATCCCCTTTTATGATTTGAGACCCAACTGTAAACACTGCGGCGTTAACATCATGTATTTTTCTCAGGAGAAGCTTCTGATCGAAGACGCCAAACGTACGGAGATGGAGGGCGCGGCGGCGCGCATGGTCATTGCGCGGATCAAGGCGGCGTTCATCGGCAGTAAAACGGCCATCGCCCGGATGGTGCTGACGCTCGGCGCCGTTGCGGTCCTGATGCTCCCGCTCGGGTCGGTAAAATTTCAGACGCCCTATTTCGAACAGACGTTTTCCGCAGGCCTCATCGGCGTGATCAAAGGGTTTGTCGACGGTTCGATGCTGCAGCTTCCGCAGTATCTGAAAAGCAGTCTGTTCGCAAGATATATGTCCGCGTATCTGCTTCCGCTCGGGGTGCTGGCGCTGCTTCTTCTGGTCGGCGCGGTGATTCTTTGCGTGTATCTGCTCAGCTTCCTGCGGCTGGTCCCCACGACCAGGGCGATCCGGAACCTCTCTCTGGCCGGCGCGATCATCGCCCTACTGGGTCAGGCGGTCGTCCTCGTCTATTCCTTTGCCAACCCTCTGCCGGAAACCTCTGTGGCATCCTTCCGCTTCGGGTGGGGCGGCTTTGCGGCCGCCGCCGTGTGGGTCGGCATGTTTATCATCAACCGGATCATGCTGAAACGGGGGATCGAGCCTACATACAAAGAGAACGACGTCAAGCGGCGGGACGATCTATGAAAGCGAAGAGGAGCGGGAAGAGCGTCTGAAAGCGCTGGAGGAAGCGCTGAAGGCGGAAGAGGAGGGCAAAGAGCTATGAGAAAACCTCTGAAAAAAAAGACAAAAATCATTCTCGGCGTCATCATCTTTGCCATCCTGCTGGGAATCTGCTTCCTGTGCGTGGGATTATACGCGAAATTTGAGTTCGAGAAAGAAAAATCCTGGCTTCCCGTGAAGCTGCCGACCCAGCAGGCCTCCGTCACGGAGCTGCCCGACAATGCGCACGACGCTTACGAATATGTGATGCGGCTTTATAACGAAGCGCTGCATTCCGACGGCGTTGAGGGCAGCTGGCACACGGACGTGAATCTGGGCGGCGACTATACGACGCCCTTCAGCGAGACCGACAACGCGTTCTTCGGCAGGATCCTCGGTTCCGCCGCCGGCGCGGTCCAGAATCTGTACCCCAACGTGTCCGGCGCAAAAATGACGCAGGAGGCCGCGGAGGATCTGCCCGAGATCAATCTGAAAGAGTCGGATATCCTCGAATACGTCTACAATCCCGAAACCATCTACAACCGCAAAGGGGAATATGTTTCCGATACCTATGAGCTCGTGTTCCGCATCGACCCGGCCTTCGAGAACGCGGATGAGATCCGGAACGGCGGCGTCTACGCGCAGATCTGCGATTCACTCAAAGACGCCATGGTTGTCAATAACGTGGATCTTGACGTGCAGAACGTGGAAATGCGCTTCCGCATCGACCGGCTGACAGACAAGATGCAGAGCGCGGACGTCTCCCGCAGCTATACGGTCAAGGCCGACGTGACGCTGACCGACGATTACGTCTCGCTGCTGGGGGATTCCGGCGGGAGAGACGCCAGCGTCACGCTGCCCTATCAGGCGACGGAAAAGGTCAGCTTTATGTGGTACGGGCTGCGGTTCTGGACGGATTATCTGGAGCAGAAGCCGGACGATATCGTCACCCTGCCGCTGGATATCCGCGTGAACAGCGCCTCCGTGCAGGGAGAGGACTTTGACGTGATCTACACGGTTTCCGACCCCGAGACGATGGAGATCGACGCGGAAGGCA
>CACYHJ010000531.1 GCA_902774165.1 Oscillospiraceae bacterium | reverse complement strand
TCTTTGAAAGTATATAACCCACTATGACACTTTCCAAATTTTGAAAGCTGTCAAGTGGGTCGATTTTTTACTTCCTTATGTCAGGTCTCCGGAAGGCTGCTTTTTTGCGTTATCTCGCTTTTCTCTGCGTTCTGAGAATATAGGTCAGCGCGCGGGCGCCGCGGAAAACGTATCTGCCGAGATTCCCTTTGATCCCGCTGAGCAGGGGGGAACGGATCTTCACGTCCCCGGGATCGGTTTCGACCGGGCGGACGCTGACGTTCTCACCGGAGAACGGCGACAGGACCCCGTCGGATCCCACGGCGAACGCGCCGTCCGCAAAGGCAAGCAGGTCGGCAAGCGCACCGGCGTCCGGCGTCTCCCCTGCAAAGGGAAGCAGACACATCGCCGCGCGTTCCCGGCTGCCGTTATACGATGGCGCGAGGCTTTTGCCCTGGGGCGCGATCAGCGTATAGGTCAGCGGGATCCGGTCGCCGGAGCGGTTCGGATGGTGCCGCTGACTGCCGGTAAAGGTGCCGAAGGGGTTCATGCGCACCCGTCCGTTTTCTTCCAGGCGCATGGGACAATACGCCATGGAGGAAAGCACGTTCCGGGCGTTGGCAAGCAGCAGGCCGTTCTCGCCGTCCGCAAGGCCCACAAGCCCCGCCGTCAGCTGGTTATTGAAGGAATCCAGCGTCCGGTTCCGTCCGTCCGCCTCACCGAAGGACGCGGCGCGGAAGGAGGAGATATCCCCCTCGAAATTCCGCTTTATGACGCTGACGCCGCCCTTGTTCCGGAACGAGAGAAGAAACGGCGCGGCTTCCTGCCATTTCATATCCGTGTATCTGCCGAGGGTGGAATTCTCGGTGGAGATCTGGTCCCGCTCGGCGGTATAAGGGTATCGCACGTCGGAAATCACAAAAATTCCCTTCGCCGCGTCCGAGGTAAAGAACCGGAACCGGAAGAACCCCTGCGCCGGCGCCCCGGGCAGCAGGACCCGTCCGCGCAGCTCGACGCATTTTCCGCCGACGATCGGGCCGTCGCAGATCCCGTCGCGGACAAAATCATACCCCGCGGCAGGTCAGCCGGACGACCCGTCCGTCCGGGGAGAAGACCAGGCGCGAGGTCCCGTCGTCGAGCGTCCCGTCGGTTCCGCGGCGGGGCGGGAGCTCTTTCACGGCGGCGGAGATCGCGTAGCGGTCTTTGACCGTACGGAACCGCAGCATCAGAAATACGCTGTCGTCCCCCATGGGTACGGCGGTATAAGCTTCAAGCCCCTCCCCTTCGATTTGCAGCCCGGCGCCGTTTTTGCAGGCGAGCTGCAGGCACTGCAGCGCGGTTCCGGTCGTGTTGCAGATCATAAGGCTGCCGTCCTGAACCGCCGCGTTGGCGTTCAGCTTTTCCGCAAGGGCGTCGGCGGCTTTTTCTCTCTGAATGTTCAGAACAGGCGTCGCAAGCCCGAAATGGGTGGTGGAAAGCAGCTTCAGCCGGTCGGAGAAATCGTCCTCGGAGGGACGGACCTTCTCCGCGGTCCGGCTGCGCTCGACGGCGGTCCAGATCTTCCGGTTATAGGGCTTCTCCGCCCAGGAGGCGTAGCCGGTGAAATTGCCGTCAGCGGTATCCTGTGTGAAGCGGATTGTACCCGCCGGGCTATGGGTATCAAGATACCCGCCGGGCGTGTCGAAGACCACGTAATCCAGATCCGCGACCTCGCGCACGAGGCCGTTGATGCCGTCGGTATTGGCGATCCGGCTGCCCGCAAGCGGCAGGTCGAGGCTTTCCCAGAAAATCGCGTCCGCGTCCATGTTGATAAACAGGAACAGGTCCCGCCGGATCTCGCCGGACGCCTGCTTTTTATGAAGGTCCTTGACCCATGCGCGCAGACAGCCCGCGTCGCACACGTCCGCGTTGGAATAGGTGGGGATGACCGTCAGCCCCTCGCCCTTGTATTCGAAGGTGAGCGGGTTGAAGGCCTGCGCCTCCGGCAGCGGCGGGATCAGCGTCCGGAACGCGTCGAAGGGAACGCAGGAATAATAAAGGCACAGCGCCCGCACGCCCAGTTTGTTGTAGGTATGCACCTGAGAGGGGGTGAACATGACCTCCTGCGGGCGGACGATCCGTTCATAAGCGCCGAACAGATCCGCAAGGCCGGAGCCCTGCGGGTTCGATACCGCCAGATCGATCGACGCGGCAAGCTCCTCCGGCTGCATCGCGCCCAGCGCGCCGTTGGAATATCCCATAATGATGTTCTCATCGCCGTTTTCCCGCACCCTGCGCTTCATGCCCTCGATAATATCCGGGGCGTCTTCCGGCAGGATCT
>CACYHJ010000530.1 GCA_902774165.1 Oscillospiraceae bacterium | reverse complement strand
CCGGGCGATTAAGGAGGAAAAGGTTTTGTCCAAGCAACAGAAAATCAGGATTCGTTTGAAAGCTTACGACCATAAAGCATTGGATCAGAGCGCGGTCAAGATCGTCGAGACCGCGAAGCGGACGGGAGCCATGGTTTCCGGTCCGATCCCGCTTCCCACGGAGCGAAACATTTACACGATTCTTCGTTCTCCGCATGTCAACAAGGATTCGCGCGAGCAATTCGAGATGCGCACCCATAAGCGCCTCATCGACATTCTCGAAGCGTCCCCGAAAACCGTCGACGCATTGACGCACCTCGATCTGCCGGCCGGTGTTGACATCGAGATCAAGCTGTAAGAGGAGGTGGGATAATGTCTAAAGCGATTTTAGGTAGAAAACTCGGTATGACGCAGATTTTCACCGAGGAAGGACAGGTCGTTCCGGTGACGGTCATCGAATCCGGAAACAACGTCGTAATCCAGAACAAGACGACCGAGAGCGACGGCTACAACGCGGTTCAGCTCGGCTTCGGTGAAATCAAGGAAAAACATCTTACGAAACCACTGAAGGGCCGTTTTGACAAGGCTGGGGTTGAGCCGGTCAAATTCATTCGCGAAATGCGCCTTGCGGCTCCTTCTGAATATAAAGTCGGCGACAAGATCGGCGTCGATATCTTCGAGGCGGGTCAGCTCGTTGACGTTACAGGCATTTCCAAGGGCAAAGGCTTTGCCGGTACGGTCAAGCGTCACGGCTTCGCGCGCGGCCCGATGGGGCACGGTTCCAAATCCCATCGTGAGCCGGGTTCGACGGGCGCGATGATCAGCGGCCACGGCGGGCGCGTCCTCAAGGGTAAGAAGCTCCCCGGACACATGGGCAACGAGCGTGTCACTGTGCAGCGCCTTACGCTGGTCAAGGTGGACACGGACCGCAATCTGCTTTTGATCAAAGGCGCGGTTCCCGGCCCGAAGAAAGGGCTTCTGATGATAAAAGAAACGGTTAAGCCGAACAAATAAGGATCGGAAGGAGGATATGCTCAGTTATGCCTAAGGTAGCAGTTTACAATATCGACCGCCAGCAGGTCGGCGATATTGAGTTGAATGATAATGTTTTCGGCGTGGAAGTCAACGGCGGGCTCCTTCATCAGGCCGTCGTCCGTGCGTTCGTCCGCGGCGGCGGGCGCAAGCCTTGGAAGCAGAAAGGCACTGGTCGCGCACGCAGCGGTTCGCGTCGTTCCCCTCTGTGGGTCGGCGGCGGCACGGTCTTCGGACCGCATCCGCGTTCCTATGCTTTCAGCATGCCGCGCAAGCAGCGTCGTCTTGCCATCAAGTGTGCGCTTTCGGATAAAGTCCAGGAAGACAGCCTTTTCGTTTTGGATGCTCTCGATTTCGAGGCTCCGAAGACGAAGCAGGTCGTAAAACTTCTTCAAACTTTTGAAATCGACAACAAGGCACTGATTATCACGGCGGAAGAGGCCGAGAATGTAGAGCGCTCTTCCCGCAATATTCCGGGCGTCAAAGCCATCAATACGACGGGACTGAATGTTTATGATATCCTGAATCATGACAAGCTGTTCGTCACGAAGGACGCCGTTGCCCGGATTGAGGAGGTGCTCGCATAATGGAAGCACGCGATATCCTGCTCCGTCCGCTCGTCACGGAGAGATCCACCGAGATGATGGAGGAAGGCAAGTACGTGTTCGCGGTCGACAAGAGAGCGAACAAGATTCAGGTTGCCCAGGCGGTTGCCGAGATTTTCAACGTCAAGGTCGTTTCCGTCAACACAATGAACGTCACGGGCAAGAAGAAACGCGTCGGTCGCAGCGTCGGCCGTCGTCCCAGCTACAAGAAAGCAATCGTGAAGCTTGCGCCCGGTGAGACGATCCAGTTCTTTGAGGCGTAAATTTCGGCAAAGGAGGTAAAATCAGTGGCAATCAAGAGTTTCAAGCCTTATTCGGCAGGCAGAAGATTCATGACCGTGGCCTCGTTTGACGAGATCACGACAGATAAGCCGGAAAAGTCGCTGGTCACGCGCCTGAAACAGCATGGCGGCCGCAACCAGCAGGGCAAATTGACCGTTCGCCATCAGGGCGGCGGCCACAAGCGCCGGTATCGTATCATCGATTTCAAGCGTACGAAGGACGGGATTCCCGCCACAGTCGCGACGATCGAGTACGATCCGAACCGCAGCGCGCGCATCGCACTCCTCAATTATGCGGACGGCGAGAAGCGCTACATCATCG
>CACYHJ010000529.1 GCA_902774165.1 Oscillospiraceae bacterium | reverse complement strand
ACCGTTTCGGCCGCGGTGTGCAGCACGCTGTGCCTGCCAGCGCCGTGCGCCTCGATCCACACAACGGAATCGGAAAGAAAAAAGAAATCCGAACGGTCCAGCCCGTGGAAATGAAGGCGTTCCCCCTGCTGCGGTATCGCGTTTGCGCTGCCGTAAACGCGGCTGGAGCTTTTGGGGTAGATCACGTCGTCCTCATGCTTGCCGTGGGGGTTGGAAATGTGGCACAGAAGGATGCGGGGCGTTTTGTGCGTTTCGCCGTTTGCGTCCTTCTCTCTGCGTTCGCCCCAGCACAGCAGCAGCCGCTGGAACACGGAGGTATCGTGCCCGTCCGGGTAGTGCGTAACCACGGTATAGGTAAGCATCACGTTGCAGTACGACGGGTGCGCGGAGACGTGGCGCACCTTCAGGTTCCCCATGGTGAACCGCAGCGGATGCTCGTCCGCCTGCCAGATTTTTATCATGGTTTCGCGCCCTTTCAGAAACTGCCCTTCGGCGGGGCCGTACCATAAGGCGTCGTCGTCCATCGCGTTCAGAAACGGCATATAGTCGTTATCGTAATACTTCATGATCAGTTCCGCCGAAAAGTCGGCGATCTTCTGCTGATGCATATGAATCACCTCGATTCAAAGCGATTATATACCATTCGTATTCAAAAAACAAGTTATATCTGCAGAAACACAAGTCATATCCGAAAAAATATTGACTGTTTCTTGTGTTTACTGTATCATGGGGACCAGTCAGATGCAGACAAAAACAAGAAACGGAGTCTTCACATGAAAAACTGCAAAACAAAGCTTGCTCTTACCATCCTCCTTACGGCCATGATGTTCGTTCTGCTCACTTTTGCGTCGCAGGCGTCCTCTGCGGACGATTCGCTGTGGCTGAAAGATGAAACGGGCGGCACTTCAGATTGGTACGCCCCGGACGATTCGGACGGAACCGTACCGGAAGGTTCCGTGATCCGGGTGATATGGACCTCCGCGCGTATCTTGCCACGATCGACGCGGACCAGAACGGAGGCCTCTCAAGGGAAGAAGCCAAAGCCTATTTTGATAAAACGGGCGGACGGATCGATCTGCGGTTCAGCGGCTTTTATGTGAAGGATTTCACGGGCGCGGGCTGCCTCGGCGAATACGTGACCTCGCTGGACGTGGGCGGCAAAGACGACGATCCCCTTAAGATCGATTTAAAAGGCTTTCCGCGGCTTGAGGAGCTGATCATCAGAGGCCGTACGCTGCAAACGGAGCTTGAGCTGCGCTGCGCGCCCCTTCTGAAGAAGCTGGATCTTTGGGGAACGGAACTGTCTTCTCTTGACCTGTCCGGGACCCCTGCGCTGGAATATCTGCACGTCGGCGAAACCGGTCTGGATCAGCTGGACGTGAGCGCAAATCCGGCGCTCAAGACCCTCTATGCGTTCGGAAATCAGCTGACGGCGCTGGACCTGAGCGCAAATCCGGCGCTTGAACGTATCGATGTTGACAGTAACCGTCTGACGACGCTGGTTCTCACCGCGGCTTCCCGCCTGAATACGCTGGAATGCAGAAATAATCCGCTGCAGTCTCTGGACCTCAGTGCAGCCCCGCAGCTTTCCGAGCTCTATGTGGATGGCTGCGCGATAACGGAGATCGACGTTTCCGCCTGCCCCACGCTGAAAAACGCATATCTGAACGGAATAACGATGAGCTACCCCGGGGGCGACGCCGAGATCATTGAAAAATACACTCAAGACGGCGAAATCAGGTACAATTCATTACAGACGATTCTGACCGACAGCCTGATCGTTCGCCGGAACCCCGGCGAGGCAGGCGGCGACACCGTCGTAAGCCTTGTGCGCCCCGGCGCGGACTTTGCGCTGCCGGAATGCGGGGCCCCTGCTCCCGAGGGCAAACAGTTTGCCGGATGGCAGATCGGAGCGGCGGTTTATCAGCCCGGCGACGAGCTTACCGTTACCGAAAACATCACCGTAACCGCCGTGTGGGAGAACGTTCCCCCGCAGAGCGAGCCTGCCGAAACCCCCGACGTCTGCCCCCTGTGCGGCGAAACGCACACCGGTATCCTCGGTTGGTTCGTAAGCTATTTCCACGTCATTCTTTCGCTCTTCAGCGCCGTGTTCTCTTCGCTCGGCATTTCCCGATGAACGGCAGCCACCTGAAAGGAGAAACAGATGAAACGTACCGCAAAAAAAATACTGTCTCTCGCGCTGGCGCTCGCGCTTGCCGCGACGCTTTCCGTCAACGCCTTTG
>CACYHJ010000528.1 GCA_902774165.1 Oscillospiraceae bacterium | reverse complement strand
TCGATGAAGGTGTTGATGTTGGTCTGGTAGTCAGCGTCCGTCTTGGACTCGAGGTAGTTGACCTCAAAGCTGGGGTCCTCAGCGGCCAGAGCCTGCAGGCCTTCCCAGGAGGTCTGGTTGAAGGACTTGTCGTTGACGCCGCCGACGTCGGTGACCATGCCGACCTTGATCTTCGCGTCAGCCGCGGAAGCGGTGGCGCACATAGCGAACATCATGCACAGAACGAGAGCCATTGCGAGAATCTTTTTCATGTTCTTTCCTCCATAAATAGATTTTTGAATGGATACAATGCGTGGGGTTCTCCATACAAAAATTATAGCATGTCGTGCCGGGAAAAACAAGGGCGAGTTTTGGGGCAAAAATCGGCAAACGGCGTGCAAAATTTACGCCGCCTTAACAAAACCCCCTTGCACATAAGACGGAAAAATGGTAAGCTGTAGACAAGAAAATCCTATCCCCATTTTGTTATTTTATAAAACAAAGGAGTGCATGTCATTATGGTTAAACTGATTATGGGCCTGAAGGGGTCCGGAAAGACGAAGGAACTGGTCGGTCTGGTATGCAAGGCTGTCAGCGAGGGCGAGGGCGACGTCATCGTCATCGAGAAGGATCGCAAGCTCACGTATGATATCCCTTATCAGGCGCGCCTGATCGACGCCGCCAGCTACGACATCGGCAGTTACGAATTTCTCAAGGGCTTTATCTCCGGTCTCCACGCCGGCAACTATGACATTACACACTTCTTCATTGATAATTTCTATAAATTGGTTAACAGCAGGGACGAGGGCGAAGTCGTTGCCTTTATTCAGTGGCTGGCCGCTTATGCCGAGCGCGAGAAAATCGAGTTCGTGATTTCCATGAGCTCCGACCGCGAGAAATGCCCCGAAGCGATCAGGCAGTACCTGATCTGATTTCAGAATTAATAATTATTATTTTGAACGCCCCGTCGAAAGACGGGGCGTTCAATATGTGTGTCATTCTTAGCAAAGCGAAAAACTATGCCTGCGTTCCCAATGCCTCGCCCATGACGACGGGCGTCTCAAGGCCCTGCGCCGTGTTTTCAAACAGCGCCTCGTCCAGCGCCGCACGATCCTTTTCCAGCAGCACAACCACCGTGCTGCCGCCATAGAGGAAGCGGCCCTTCTCTTTGCCGCGCCGGAAAGGCATACCGGGGCCGCCGTAGTTCTCGATCTTCCCGACCAGCATCGCGCCGACCTCGATCTGTGCGACCGTTCGGCCGCAAGCGCGATGGGGCGCACGGTATGCAGCTCACCGGGGATAAAGCGCTTGGAGACGACGCGCCCGTCGTCAAGATAGCAGTACCGGTGATAGTGATTGACGCAGAGCCGGAAGACGAGACAGATCCCGTCCCGGAAACGCGCCGCCTCTTCCCGACTGTCCAACAGCTCGGAAACGGTATAGCTGCTCTGCTTGATCGGCAGCAGCAGACCGTCTGTGATCCGGTAAGCGCTCAGAAGCCCGTCGCAGGGGGCCATGAAGACTGCGCCCTCTTCCGGGATCGGCCGCAGTTCCTTTCGGATAGGACGGCAGAAAAAGTCGTTGAAGCAGGGATAGGGAAGGGGAAGATAGTCCTCCATGCGGATATTGTTCTTTCGGACGAAAGGCCCGATCAGCGGCTTTGACAGCGGGGAATTCATAAACCTGCCCGCAAGCTGCGACACAGGGCGGGAAGCGGCGAGCTTCAGAAGCATGCGCCCCTCTCTGCGCCCATACAAAAAACGCAGCGCCGCCCCTTCGGGCGGCGGCGTGATACCGGTTCTTTTCATCGGATAATCACCTTCCAGAACAGGAGGAGGAAGAACTCCATCGCCCCGATAGCTACCATGATCAAGATACCGCGCAGTCCGGGCTTGGCGACGCGGATGGGCGTGATAAACAGAACCCCGATCAGAATGCTCATGGCGATATATACGAGCGTGATATCCGCTTTGGTCATATACTGCAGCAGCAGGACAAAGGGAAAAATCAGCGCCGCCGAGGTCACCGGCAGACCGAGGTATTCTTTTCTTGCGCCGCTCTCCGTCTCCTGACGCTCCTCCTCTGTTACGTTATAATATGCCAGGCGGATCATCGCAGCCAGCACATACAATACGAGAAAAGCGTGCAGAATGAACTTGCCGGAGGCGATTTCCCAACGGACGGGCACGCCGTCAAGCACGCGGGTCAGATA
>CACYHJ010000527.1 GCA_902774165.1 Oscillospiraceae bacterium | reverse complement strand
CCGCTGTCCACGATCTCCGCCGCGCTTGCTTTCGGGAACAACGCGAAAAGATCGACGTCGGCAAGCGCCGACACCGGCGCGGCGCTGATTGTCAGGACAAGAGCAAGAAGAACGGACAACAGCTTTTTCACAGAGCGATTCATAAAAATACCTCCGGGACAAAAGTTATTTCATTTTTTCGATTCACAAAGATAAACAGCGTATGGTTTTTTGCTGGGATGTGTGGGAGAATACTGATTTTTCACGACGTTTAGCAAACGGATTGCAGACGATTATCAATCGGCCCTGCATCGCCCGGAATCAGGATTGATCGTCCCGAATTTCCGGGCTTCCGTTTTCGCCGGAATCAAATGTTTCCACCTTAAGATCTTCCGGGCGTCGCCGGAGGTCAGCTTGCCGTTCGCGTCCACGTCCGCGGCGGCGAAGGCCCGCTCGTCAAGGGTCTCCAGCCGGGCGGCTGCGCGCAGCGCCGTGCGGGCGTCCTGCGAATTGACCTTGCCGTCGCCGGTCACGTCGCCGAGGGAGACGTCCCCGCCGGGGATGGGGGTGGTGGGATCGTCGGGACCGTCGGGCGCGTCCGTCAGGTCGGTCTCATAGACGCCGTCGCCGTCGGTGTCCACGCGGACGCCGATCGTGATCTCGTCGATCTCGTAAATCATCACCGAATTGTAATTCGTCGAGAAGCTTGTTTTTGCCTGCGCGTCGCGGTTCGACGCGGTGACCGTGACGTCCTGCAGTCTGTCCGCGGACAGGACGTAACCGTCGGCGACCTTTTCAAGACTGGCGACGTCCGCGCCGTGCCCCTCCGCCTGTATCGTGAACCAGTCGGTGGGGTAATCTTCGTCAAAGGTCATGGAGAGGCTGAAATCGGCGGACTCGCCCTCCACGCTGACAAAGCCGCGCTTGTCGAACACGACCGATTTGCCGGCGGCGGAGGAGCCGGTCAGATAGCAATTCTCATAGTCGATGGACAGCGCAAGCTCTACCGCGTCGTCCTGCTCGACCCTGTACGCGGCCTCCGCGTCCATAAGGTTATACCCGACGACGCCCTTCGACTCGCCGCTGAGGATATAGGAATAATCCTCAACGATATCGCCGGGCGCGGTATTTTGCGAAATATAGTCGCCGTCCGCGTCCGTCATGACCTTGCTGACGGTACGGTTGTCGGAAATCGCCGCGGCGTCGATCCGGGCGACAAAATCCTCGTTCCGGTTCGCCGTCGTACCGGACAGATACCCGCCCTGATTGATTTCGTCGATCTGCGCTCCCATGTAATTGAATACCGCTCCTTTCGTGGACATGATCCCGCCGCTGGAATACGCGGGGATCACCCAGTTATAGGTCTTGGTGTTGAAATAGATATTGCAGTCGCTGTTGTACGCCTTGGACTCGTTCGGGTCGCAGATCTTGATGCAGCCCTGATATTCCACGCCGTTCTTTGTGTATGTCCCGTACTCATAACCGTAGGCGAGGACTGCGTGCCCGCCCCAGCCGTCTCTTTTGAAGCCGACCAGAACCACACTGCTGTTTTTCAGCAGAGACAGGAGGTTTTTGATGTTCTCTTCATGGGAGATCTGCGGGATCTTATGATACTGCTGCTGGATCACGGCCTTCGCCTGCAGCATCTGATAATAGTTTTTCAGGCCGTTCAGGTTCTTCGCCCCGGATTGATAGGAGGCGTAGGGCAACAGCCCCGCCTGCGACAGCAGCGTCGTCGCGGACATCCCGTAGCAGCAGCCTCCGAAGGCCTCGTCCAGCCAGGCCCGTTTCGTCTTCGGCGTTCCCTTGAAAACCACCTGATATTCCGAGTTGGTCAGGTTCCTGCTCAGCGTTTTCAGGTAATCCTCACTGATCTGGCTTCTGAGAGACGCTTTTGAAAAATCTTTGGAAGACGCGCTGTTGATAAAATTCCAGTTGTCCCTGCCCCAGACGAACGGCGCGGTGGGGACGGCGGGCTTTTCTTTGTTCCACTGCGCATACAGTGTGAGATCAGCCGTTACCCGCGTCGCGGAGGTGACCTGGGTCCCGCCGCTCTTGGCGGTATACCAGCCGGAGAAGGTGTAGCCGGAGCGGGTCGGAACCGTCAGCGTGCCAGCGACCGGGGTGATCCACCGGGCGTAGAGGGTGACGTCTGCGTCCGCCGTATACCCCCCGCCGGGATTGTATTTTATGCCGGAGCCGTCTTTTGCTGTGTTCCAGCTGCTGAAGGTGCAGGAGACGGTTTTCGAGGAAGCGGAAACGGCGCCGCCGTTGGCGTTGCAGGTAATCTTGAAGGTTCTTGCGGG
>CACYHJ010000526.1 GCA_902774165.1 Oscillospiraceae bacterium | reverse complement strand
CGCCGCGCCGAAAGGACGGCCTCTCGCCTGGCTGGAACTTCCGAGAGAAGCGTTGAAGCAAGACGCCTCTGTGCGGTTCCTGGGCGACAGCAACATCCTGCTGCTTCCCGCCACGGAAACCGTCGCTCTCGAAACAGAGGCGGAGGTCGCTTCGCTCTCCACGGAAGCAGTCATCGAACAATTCGGAGTGAATATTTTCCCGCTGGCGCTCGCCGCGGAAATCAAGCGCTTCTGCAGCGCCTATCTCGAATTTTTCCGCGCCGAGGAAACCCGCGCCGGGGAAAACCTTTCGGAATTTGCCCGGACCAAGGAACTTCTGGTCGCCAATTCCTACAGCGAGCTCCTGCGAAACCTGATTCCCAATCTGCCCTTCGTCAGCCGCGCCGAAGACAAGAACCAGCCGCCGGCGATTCACGCCCTGCGGGAGATTGGCGAGTATTTCGGCCTTCCCCGCAGCCGCTTCCGTCTGCCCGAAGAGGCCGCGCACCTGACCGATACGCGGGAAATCCTGCGGACGATCGGCAGCCGGGAACTCCACGCCCGGGAGATCGAGCTCGTCCCCGGCTGGTACAGGCAGGACATCGGCCCGATCCTGGTTACCAGGGACGGCAAGCCTTACGCAGCTTTGCCCGCGGCGCCTGACCGCTACGAGCTCATCGACCACGAAACCGGGGCCCGGATCGCCATCGACGAAAAGGAAGCCGATTCCTTCGATTCCCGGGGCTTCTGCTTCACGCAGGCCATGCCGGAGGACGTGGACAGCCTGTGGAAGTGGTTCCGATGGACGACGCGGCTCTGCTGGGAGCGCGACTATTGGCTGCTCGACGCGGCGATACGGATCCCCTCCGACACCACGCTCATCATCGACGGCTGCCGGATCAAACTCTCGGACAACTGTCGCGACAACTTCATCCGCTCCGCCAACTGCGGGCACGGCGTCGCCGACATCCCGGTCGCGCGGAACATCCGCATCCTCGGCGTCGGCGGGGCGACGCTCGAAGGCGCGGACGATCCCCGCGCCACCGGCGACAGCGCCAAAACTCTCGGCACGGAGCCGAATCAAAGCTACGGCAGCGACGCCGGCAAAACCGGGGAAACCCAAAAAGGCGACTGGCGCAACATCGGCATCCTGCTCGTGAACGTCGAAAACTTCGCTCTCGAAAATCTGACGATCCGCGACTCCCACGCATGGGCGGTGTCGCTCGAGTACTGCGCGCACGGAAGGATCTCCAATCTTAATTTCATTTCTTCCGGCAGCAAAACCGTCAACAGGAAACTCGTCACCGTGCTCAATCAGGACGGGCTGGACCTCCGCCGCGGCTGTCACGACATCGACATCGACACCATAAAAGGCGCGACCGGGGACGACCTCGTCGCGCTGACGGCGCTGAAACATGCGCGAAAACGACGTTTTCGCCATCCGCATCCGCAATGTCGCCGGTTACTGCGCCGGGGGGCATCACATCGTGCGCTTTCTCAACAGTTCCGGAGTGCGGATGTACGACATCGGGCTCGAAAATCTACAGGATACGTCGCCCGCGGGCTTCCGCTGCCGGGCCGCCGTCAAAATCGGCGACGCCAACCCCGCATGGGGCGGCGTGACCCCGCTCGGGGACACTGCCCGCTTCCGCATTTCCGGCATCCGTTCGAGCGCGCGCCACGCGATCCTTGTCGCGGGGTCGCTGACGGACTCCGAAATCTCAAACGTGACGAACCTCAACCCCGAAGCGACGGAGATCACCCTGCGATCCGGTCCGGGAAACCTGCGCAACGTGCGCATCGACGGCGCCGCCGATATCGGGAAATGACAATCCGCCGCTCGCCGCAGACGGCCTGCCAAGGCGAAAAAAATCCGGCTCGGTCGAGCCGGATTTTTTGAAGAGAAGTCGGTGATTTTCTCATACTGCCGCATGAAAGCCGTCGCTCCCGGGGGGGGCGAATTTCCCGGATCAGCCACGTTCGACCCGCGAAATACTGCCGCCATTTTACCCAAAACCGGAAATATTTCCACTTTCAGGGAATATATTGCTCCTGTTACGCTTATCTTGGATCGTCCCAATGAGAGTGTCCAAAATACCGTCGGCATACCGGTCACCTTGTGCCCCGCGCCGCCCGTGACCAGCGCAACCTTGCCCGCGAGCGAAAAACTTTCCAATACGTTCATGGTCACAACTCCTCCATGCGCGCCCGTCAGAGGTCGCGACTCAGGCAATAGTGGATGTTTTCCGGGCACCGCGGCTTGGGATCAGGCTTATCCTCCGTGATCTTGAAGCCCATCTTGAGGTAGAACCCCGGAGCCTGAAACGTGTTGGTCGTGAGGTCGATCCTCGACGCGCCCCCGGCCTTGGCGTATTCGATCAGCGCCTCCATGAGCCGGCGGCCGAAGCCGCCGCCGCGAAGCCGGTCGTCGAGATAAAGGTAGTCGGCGAAGATGCGGCGCGGGGCGTTTTC
>CACYHJ010000525.1 GCA_902774165.1 Oscillospiraceae bacterium | reverse complement strand
GTTGTGCGTTGAACAGGCGGTTCGTCCGCTCATGGAGTATTTGCCGCACACATACGAACTGTAGGCTGCGACAGTGCCATTCTTCCGTTTGTGATGTTCCGACTGATGGCGCAGTGCATAGCCGCAATCCATACAGAACAGCAAGCCGCCGAATGTGCTGACTCCTTCTCCTGACCTGTCCCTGGGATGGGTATGCATCTGGTCGATCTGCACCGCCAGATTCCAAGTGTCCTGATCAATGATCGGTTCATGCGTATTCTCGACCCGAATCCACTGATCTTTCGGCTTGTCGATCTGTTTGTGATCCTTATAGGATACCGTACCGCGTTTGTTCTGCACCATATGGCCCAAGTATACCTCGTTGCGAACGATCTTTTTCACCGTTTCCGTGTTCCAGAATCCGTTTTTGCGGCGTGGATTAGATCGCCCCAGCAACTGATACCAGTAATCCCTTGGGGGAACGATCCCTTCCTCGTTCAACTTCTGGGCAATTGCCCGATATCCGATCCCTGTAAGACGCAGGGAAAAGACTTTTCGTACAATCGCGGCTGCCGGTTCGTCGATGATGAAATGATGCGTGTCCGCAGGGTCCTTGATGTAACCGTATGGCGCGTAACAACCGATGTATTTCCCGGTCTTGCACGTGGACTGTCGAACCGCCTTGATCTTGCTGCTGGTATCCCGGGCGTAAAAATCGTTCATCACATTCTTAAAAATGGCCAGCATTTCGTTGTTGTGCTGAAGAGTATCCACGCCGTCGTTCAGCGCGATGAACCGGCAGTTCAGAGAAGGAAAGATCACGTCGATGAATTTGCCCGTTTCGATGTAATCCCGTCCGAAGCGGCTCAGGTCTTTCACGATCACCAGGTTGATCTTTCCGGCCCGAACGTCGGAAATCATGGCGTTCAGGCCGGGCCGGTCAAATGTAGTTCCGCTGACGCCGTCGTCCACGTAGGTTTGGACGAGCCGCCAGCCTTGTTCCTGTACATAGCGGGTCAGCAGTACCCGCTGATTCTCGATTGACACGCTTTCCCCGATCCGTTCATCGTCGCGGGAAAGCCTGCAATAGATGCCTGCGTTATACGTCTGCGTCATCTTTCTTTATCCTCCCGATGCGCAGCATAACGGCAGATCGCTTTAGGATGCTTTTATTATACCGCAATATCTTTCGCCTCGCAATCTTGATTCTGGACGTTTTCAGCTTTTTTAGGCCGAGACGCTTTCGCTACGATCATATCTTCCATCAGATTTTGAAAGCTCTTATCACCGTCGAAAATACTGTGGATTTTGTATCGGGTTCCCTTAATTGTTATCTCGCTGTACGTGTTCAGCGGGCGGGTACCGGTGGTTTTCTCGCACATAACGCTCCTTCCTGAAAGATCCGGTGGTTTTCTCGCACATAACGCTCCTTCCTGAAAGATATAACAACAAAAGTGTTTTTCATAACATTCTGTCTCCGTTTCTTTCCGCGCTTGCAGCGCTTTTTATCGAGCAGCGGCATTACGGTTCCGCTGTTTCTGTTCATTTGTTTCTCTGACCGTTTGCTGCGTCACTTGGCGCAGCTGTTCCTCGAAGGTCATTCGGTGTTCCGGTTCTTCTTCGGTTTCCAAAACTGTTTTGATGCAGTATTGAATCCGGCCGATCAGATCGGGATCTATATCCTGACTTTCCAGTACATCGGACATTTTTGTCCGTTGTGCTTCCAGGTTTTTCAATTCTCGGATAATCTTGTCCTTCTCCGCGGCTTGTATCCCATTGGTTTTCAGATACTTCACTGCCTTGATATAAGCCGCGATTTCGTCTTTGTGGGCTTCCGCGTATTTCTTTTTGATGAAATCGAATCCGCGTTTGCTCTGCAGGTAGACCGGCTGATTCTTTTCAAAGGCGGCGATATGCTTGAGCGCCGTTTGCATTCTCCTGATTCCCCTATTCGCCACGTTCAACTCTGAAAACGCCGCTTTCTTTTCCTCAATGAACCGCTGAAAATCGTCCAGGGTGCGGATATTGTGCTCTGTCATCCAGCTGAACACGGACGCCATGAATTTCAGATCGTTGAGGCCAGCCGTTTCTTTCGATTTCCGGCTCCAATCGGCACGGCCTTGCTTGCGCATTTCCACAAAGCGAATCACAAAATCATAGATCGTAGGCTGGGGTTTTTCCGGTTCTTTCAGCTTTTGCAATGCTTCTTTCTTTTCCTTGAGCCATTTACTCACGGAGAAAAGCAGTTCTTTCAAGCGTTTCAGAATCCGATTGTGATTTTTGATCGCTCGGTTATAGTTTCCGATTTCCGTTTGGATCCCTTTCTGC
>CACYHJ010000524.1 GCA_902774165.1 Oscillospiraceae bacterium | reverse complement strand
CCTCGATGAGCTTTTTCTCCATCAGCACCGACACCGGCACACAGCCTGCGTCCAGCGCCCGCTCAATGACAAGGGGGCTTTCGGCGATGAAGACGGCGTTGGCGGGGTCGGCACGGTTTAAGAGCTGGTTTTCCGTCAGGCGGGCGTAAAGATCCAGCGCGGGATCGGCAAAATCGGTGATGTCAAGGATGTTCGGCATGATCGGCTCCTGAAGTGTATTGAAGGAAACTCGTCAGTTGTTTTTATTTCCGTTCCACGACGACGGTGTCTGCCAGAGCGCCGCCTTCGATGATCGTGTTTTTACCGACCTGAAGATAGGCCAGGTCACTGTTGGCAAAGGCACCCTTTTCGATGCGGGTGCATCCTGCAGGCGCAATGATCCAGGGAATCTCCGTCCCGGCAAAGGCCTCGGACGCGATGACCTGCAGCCCTGCGGGCAGCGTGCAGAGTGACGCTGTGCTCTCCAGCGAGCACCACGGGTTTCCGCTCTTGCCGTCCTGGACATGGCCGCTCGCACGGTCGGCGTTCGCCTTCTGCTCGGCCTGGCCGCCCGGCATATAGAAGACCGTCAGCGCAGGATCGTTGTAGAAGGTATACGTATACCACCGGGTGCCAGGAGAATCGAGGAACAGAAACTTCAGGTTCTGGCTCGAGGCGAAGGCGGTGCAGCAGATGGTCTGTGCCTGCGTATGGTATACCGCGCCGACACGGCTGCAGGGATAATGGATGAGGGTTTTCCCATCCTTGCTGAACAGAACGCCGTCCACGGAGCGGAAGCTGGGGTTTCCCGTCTCCACGTTGATACGGGTGAGGTCGTAGCAGTAAGAGAACACATAATCCCAGCTGTTGTCGGCGGGATCCGTCCCAAAAGAGGTCACGCTTGCGGGGATCGTGACGGAGGTGATATTGGACTTCCCGTAGAAAAGTTTGGACGCAAGATTGGTGACGGTATAGCCGTCCAGCGTCTTCGGGATGGTGATACTGCCGCTCAGCGTGCAATCGGTGATGCTGGCGGTGCCGTCGGGCAGCACCTCGTAGGCAAAGCCGTCGCGCTCGCCGGTCACGGGACCGCTCTGGGGCTGGAGAGACTGGCGGACGAAGGTGCAATTATAGGCCTGCTCGCCAATATTATAATAAAGGGCGTTCCCATCGGCGACAATGCCGTAGACATATCCCGAGGCGAGCTCGTCATCTGTCAGCTTATAGACGCTCTCGGTCTCGCCGCTGGAGGAGGCAGACCAAATCTCCGCGGGAAGCGTGAAATAGAAACGACCGTTCAACGCCGTAAAGGAACAGTAATTCCCCCCCCAGTAGGAATACTGCTTCCCAAAGACCGGCCAGGCAGCACGGGCGGGCAGGGGACGGGAGACAGTATCCCCGGTGCGCATATCCCGCAGATAGAAATTGAGGGAGTCACTTTTCATCGTATAGGCGCCGGTATGCCCGATGATCGGTACGGCCGTAACGACGTCTGACCACCAGGCCGCGTCCGTCGAAGCGCTTGGAGCTCGTATCATTCGTATACACGTTTGTCGTGCCGTCCGTCCAGTCCGTACTGTTGTGTGTTTGCGCCAGGGCTGACTTGCTGAGTACGAAATTGCTGTGGGAGCAGTAGCCCTCATACCAATGGTTGGAGGGGTCGTCCCCTGTGCAGTCGACATAGAAGTTCTCTCCGTCGAGCGTGACAAGATTCCAGGCGTGATTGATGCCTCTGCTGGAGATGATTGCGCAGGGGATCCCGGACTTGAGGCACAGATCGCAGAAAGCCTCCGCATAGCCCTGACACACCGCACTTCCGACAACCAGCGCGTCGTGTGCGTTATGGCGTGAATAGCTCAGATCATATTCGCAGTGGGTAACCAGGTAGTCGTGGAGGAAGAGCAGCTTTTCCATGTTGCTCCAGTCCGCGCCAAGCATTCCGATGATCTGCCTGACAGTATTCTGATAGTCGGAGATGTCGGCCTCGGTGTAGGAACTGTCGTAACTGGGCGTGATATAATCAACATAGGAGCCGCTGTAGCTCCAGCTCAAGCCTCCAGTGACAAAGAACAGATCCGGATGCTCGTTGAGGACTTGCTGGTAAACGGAGGGGAGATCGGAGGCCTTCAATCTGTATGCACTGAGGTTG
>CACYHJ010000523.1:1532-2420 GCA_902774165.1 Oscillospiraceae bacterium | reverse complement strand
CGATCTTATTTTCTTACGGCGCGGAAGATCTCAACAAAGATGTTGTAAAGCTTCAATCCGCGCAGGAACAGGATGAATCTTTCGACAAGGCTCGGCGTGTGCTCTTCCGCGTTAAAGGTAAGAGGCTGCGTTCCGTCGTCGATCACAAGCGCCTGCGTCAGACAAATTCCGCCTTCCCCCAAGATCTCCGCTCTTATATACCGGAAATCCTCGCTGCCTTCGACGGCGTCAAGATCCAGAACGATCGGATCGGCGCCGACTTCGCTTTTCATGATGACTTTTCCGTCCGCGATCCACTGTATTTTATCGGCGTTTTCGACGGTGACCGAAACCTTGTGGCCGTTGACTTCAACGCTGTTGAACATCGGATACGGGATGCCCTTGCCTCTGACGTCGATATCCTCTTTGGGGCCGATCTCATAAACGTCGTTGCCCGGAAGGCACTTCGACACGCAGAAGAAAGCGCCCGACTGCATGGTCTTTCTGACTTCTTCCTGCGTGTTCTCTTTCATCATAAAGACACTGAAGGAGCTGTCGCAGTTGAGAAGAGAATGGGCGTCCGTATTGCTGAAGCCGACGACGGTTCTGCCATAGGGCAGGCAGTACATCAGAAGCTGATCCCACAGGACTCTGTCATAGCGCGTTACGCTGTTGACCTCGTTGAGCGCTTCGATCCCGAGACAGCTCTTGTATTTCAGCAGAAGATCGCCGAAAAAGCTGACTGTTTTCGGGTCTGTGACCACCTCGGGATGTCTGGTGGAATCCAGCACGTCCCCGGGGTGATTGATATGGGAAAGCGCGCCGTTGTCTTCCACAAACCGTAAGGCGTTTTCAATACCGACCTCATTTTCACCGACGTAGCCCGAGGGGTCCGTCATATTCTTCCCC
>CACYHJ010000523.1:0-1507 GCA_902774165.1 Oscillospiraceae bacterium | reverse complement strand
AAGATGGTTCAGCTCGTTTGCGCCGGTGATGCAGGTCATACCGTAACCTCTGCCGTTATAGGCGCCGGAGGTGATCGCTTCGTACTCTTCATCGGTCAGAACGCTCAGCTTGTTGCCCAGAAAGTACTGATACCAATACGGAGACACAAGCTCGGGTTCCTTATTCCATTCAACGCCCGTAACGGCGTGATCGCTGTTGGCGAGAAAATCATAGCCGAGAGAATAATATTCCTTTACCATTGTCGGGAGATCCTCATCCGCGTCGCTCCAGGTCGTATGCGAATGAAGAACGCCTTTGTATGCGCCCCATGCGTCGTCTCCGCTCCATACGACGTCCGCATACGGCGATACGATCGTGTAGTCGGACGCCGCCGCAGCCGAAAATCCGCCGCATATACCGAGCAGCATGACCATGCTGAGCGTTACGCATAAAATCTTTATCATGCGTCTTTGTTTTCCAGTTGATTCAAATCGCTTGTTTTCCACTCTGTTGCCTCCCAAAAATTTATTTTTTTCATAAAGCGGTCCTCGCTTTCTTTTCCGTTTCCTTATGGATCTCCCGTCCGCTTCGCAATGCCGCCCGTTATCCTTCCATGAGGCCGAAAGCGATCACGCCGATGGAGATGTACGTCAGCATGGAGGCAAGGAGCCTGCCCCGTCTGGTTTTGACGCGGAACAGCAGAAAAACGATGCTGTAGATCAGACCGCAGACGCCTGCCGTAAGCGAAGCGCCGACGTACCATGTATGTTGATCCACCCAAGGCGCGACGAACGGATAGGTGCCCTCCATCACGTAATGTCCCATCCAGTTGAACGCAAACGAGAGAAGCATACACCAGACGCCCCAGTCAAAGCTGTGGTGCTTTTTGCCGTAAATCAGCAACAGGATGAACATACATGCGATCGGGAAGGTCGTTACGCTTTCAAACGGAACGAAATGGACCCCGCCCACCGAATAATGCCATGAAATTTCACCGATGAACTGCCACAGCAGGATCCCCGCCGCAAACCCGAAAAACGAAGACGCGTAGTGCCGGTCTTTTTTCGCCGCCCGTGACGCGATAAACGTAAAAACGAACCACAGCGCCAGCGCGGCGACGCCGAACGCCAGTCTGCCGACCGTGGGCTTCGTCTGCTCTTCGCCGACCAGTGCGGGTGATCCTATCGTCGGGCCGAGCTTCACAAACAGCATGAAGAACAGCATGCTTACAGCCAGGATAAGAAATTCCCCGAGCAGCGGCAGAAAATACTCAAAAAGAAGTTCCCGCCGCGTGCTGCGGATATGCGTGCTGTAGTTTTCAAACGCTTTCATTTTCACTCTTTATCCTTTCTTCAGAATGATTCGAAAACAATGAAGAATCGTATCGGTTTCTCCCTTTGTTTTTATTATATAATCCGGGAGAAATGATGTCAAGCAATGAGTGTCAGTATCAATGGACTTGATAATCTCGGTTTATGCTTTTTTGTCCCATGAGAATCGGAGGGCTTTTTTCGTTCCCGTGAAAAT
>CACYHJ010000522.1 GCA_902774165.1 Oscillospiraceae bacterium | reverse complement strand
TTTGTTCCGTCATCTTGCACAGATTCTCCTTGACAACCGTCAGGTTGCCTGCGGAGACTCTGTACAATCTGACGAAAAAATCTACTGCGCAATCCGCACACCCGAATTGTGCGGTGTTGCCATAATTCTTGCAAAGGGTGGTTGTGTTATGACCGACGCAGAGAAGCTGCTGGCCGCCGTGCGGTCGGGGGAGTTTTCAAAAAGTGAGATGAACGAGATCGGGCAGAAGCTGATGGGCAGTCTGACGCCGGAGCAGCGCGCAATGCTGCAGTCGCTGACCTACGACGAGAAAAAACGCAAGGAATTCCTGTCTTCCGAACCGGTACGGAAGATCCTCGGGGGGCAAAAGTGATGGACCTCACCGAGCTTTTGTCCTCGATCGGCGCGGAGGATATGGAGAAACTGAAGCAGACCGCGCAGGGACTGCTGGGCGGCGGGGAGCAGAAGGCGTCCCCGCTCTCCGACCTGGACCCGCGGCTTCTGCAGGGGCTGGGAAAGGCGGCGGACCTGATGACCCGGTCCGATCCCCGCTGCGACCTGCTGACGGCGCTGAAGCCGCTGCTTGGCGAGGCGCGGCGGGCAAGGGTCGACGACGCGGTGCGGCTTCTGCGCATGAGCGCGCTGCTGCCGCAGGTGCTGGGACAGGGAGGCCGGAAATGAATTACACTTACGCGCAGATGAAACAGATGCAGGAGGACGCCTCCCGCCGGGTGATGGAAATGCGGCAGCGGGCGGATTCCGCGGCGGGAACCCTTGAGGACGACCTGTCGCTGGGCGCCCCGCAGACGACTCCCGCCTCCCCGGCAAACCGGGAGGACGACGGCGAACGGGCGCTGATCCTCGCGCTGATGGCGCTGCTGGAGGCGGAAAAGGCGGATAAGGGGCTGCTGCTGGCGCTGGCGTATTTACAGTCTCGAGTCTCGAGACCCGAGGCCCAAGGTACAAACTTTAAGTCTGTACGACCTGGTGAAAATTGAGATAAACCGAGTCTTTATTATCGTAATTCTGCTCGGATTTCAACGCCTCGAGACTCGGGCCTCGGTACTCGGGACGTAAATTCTGATTTAACGGCTCCGCCGTTAAATCAGAATTTACGGCTGCTCCGCCGCCGGTTTCGCCTCGTCCTCGTTCTGAACGTCGATGTAATTGGTGTCCGACGCGTACGTCCAGCGCATCCCGAAGGGCCGGCAGGCGCCGTCGGCGGGGATGTAGAGCTGCTCCCGCGCGCCGCGGAAAACGGCGTGCCCCATGTCGATCACGCCCGCGTCCGTCAGCGCTTCGGCGCTTCCGCAGGTATACTCAGCAAAGTGGCGGTAGAATTCAATGCGGATTTTATCTTTGGTTCTTGTCACCGTCCCGCCGGCAAAGGCCGCCAGGGTGCCGAAGGGGAGAAACCAGGTCCCCTCCCGGTATTCCGGAATCGTCTCCCGCATCGCAAGGCCGATATCCACGCCCTTGAAGGTCAGACGGGTGTGCGAGTACTTCGGCGCCACGGCGGGCGGGGTGATCCGGTCCAGTTCCTTGTCAAGCGTGAACGCGTCGACGATCCTGCCGTCCTCATAAAAACCGGTGACCGTCAGCTTCTTCCCGTCCACGGTGACCAGGCCGAACATGGAAACGTGCTCCTCCTGGGGGCAGAAGGCGGCGTGCCAGATCTTCTGCATCGAGCCGCAGGGCGGGTTGTCGTTGCTGGACCCCAGCATATAATGCACCGTGCCCTGTGAGGGCCGGTCGTACATGTTGTCGCCCCGGATGGGGAAGGAGCGGGCAAAATTGTGCTCGTGCCCGGCGAACATCACGTCCTGCCGCTCCATGGCGGGGCGCAGCCAGGGGTAGGAGTCGAAATTGTGCCCCTGCGGGATCGAGGGATAGATCGGGAAATGGTAAACGCCGAATTTCCACGTTTTATCCGATTTGTCAAGGTCCTCCATGGACCAGCGGTTGACAAGCTCCGGCTCGTTGACGCCGTACACGGTGAAGTGGGCGTCGCCGTAATCGAAGGAATAATTCTCCGGCTCCCAGCCCGCGGGGCCGGTTTTCGGGTAGGAATATTCCAGCTGGGCGTTGAAAAACGCGGCGGGCTCGGCGTAGTAGCGGCCCTCCTCGGTGGGGAAATACTGCCGGAAGCCCCGGTTGTCGTGGTTGCCGCAGCTCATCATATAGGGGTAATGCTCGATGATCCCCTCCATGCCCTCAAACATGGCGTTCCACTGGATCTCGTGCTGCCCGCAGTTGGTGTTGTCGCCCAGCGTCAGAATAAAACGCGCCTCCGGGTGCGCCTTGAGCACCTGCTTCAGCGTCCGGTTGAAGGGGAGGTAATCCGGGTTTTCGTGGCAGTCGTCCTTCTGATGGTCGGCGATGATCAGGAACGAAAAGCGGCCGCACTGCGCCTCCTGCGTGGTGAAGGAGTATTCCGCGGAGCGGAT
>CACYHJ010000521.1:1538-2465 GCA_902774165.1 Oscillospiraceae bacterium | reverse complement strand
CGTCCCGACTCGATATGTCGGCTGTGCCGACTCGATATGCCGCCAAAGGCGGCTCGATATGCGTCGCACGCGACGCAAGACGGGGCGCAAGCGCCCCGACAAATCAGAATTTACGCTCAAAAATCATTGACAAATCTATTATATCAATATATAATAATCTAAATATTCGCTGACGGACCGTCGGCTTATATAATTTTGTTTTAAGGAGTTTTTCAATTTATGACAGATCCCGACCCTGCCGGTATCTTGACGGCACTCTCCGCAGGCGCGGCGTCCGGCGGCGCGAGCACGCTGGTGCTCAAGACGCTGCTGATGGTTGCGCTGATCCTGATCAACGGATTTTTCTCCTGCAGTGAGATCGCCGTCCTTTCCCTGAACGACAAACGGATCGACAAGCTGGCCGAAGAGGGCAGCAAAAAGGCGAAGAAGGTCAGAAAGCTGACGGCAAATTCTTCGCAGTTTCTCTCCACCATCCAGATCGGCGTTACGCTGGCGGGCTTTTTCATGAGCGCCAGCGCGGCGCAGACCTACGCCCCCGTGATCGCGTCGGCGATCGTGAACGCGAGAGATG
Source organism: Oscillospiraceae bacterium (assembly GCA_902774165.1). Taxonomy (GTDB): domain Bacteria; phylum Bacillota; class Clostridia; order Oscillospirales; family Acutalibacteraceae; genus RGIG2774. Next base: position 1,894 of record CACYHJ010000521.1, on the reverse strand, counting down.
CGTGGCTGCCGCATTACAACGCGATTGAAACCGCGGCGTTCATCGTGATCACCCTGTTCGTCTCCTATCTCTCGCTGGTCTTCGGCGAGCTGGTGCCGAAAAAGATCGCGATGGCGAAGCCCGAGAAGATCGCCATGGCCTTCGCGCCGGTGCTGCTTGCGGTCTCGGCCCTCACAAAACCCTTCGTCAGGCTGCTCGCGGCCTCCACCAACGGCGTTCTGCGCGTGATCGGCGTCGACCCCAACGCGGAGCAGGAGCAGGTCACCGAGGAAGAAATCCGCATGCTCGTCGACGAGGGCGAGGAAAAGGGCGTGATTGAGGATACCCAGCGGGAGATGATCAACAACATCTTCGAG
>CACYHJ010000521.1:0-1522 GCA_902774165.1 Oscillospiraceae bacterium | reverse complement strand
CACCGTGATCCACGCGGCGATCGAGGACGGCTATTCCCGCATCCCGGTCTACGACGACGACCCGGACAACATCGTCGGCGTCGTCTACGTCAAAGACCTTCTGCGCTTCATCGGAGGCGGAATCCCGAAAAACACCTCGATCCGCGACGTGATGCGCGAGCCGTACTTTGTGCCGGAGAGCAAGAAATGCGGCGACCTGTTCAAGGAGATGACCGAGCGCCGTCTGCAGATGTGCGTGGTCGTGGACGAATACGGCGGCACCGCGGGCATCGTGACGATCGAGGATATCATCGAATCCATCGTGGGCGATATCGACGACGAATATGACGACGACGAGGAAGAGATCTCCAAAATCAACGATAATATTTACACCGTCGACGGCGTGACCGACGTGGACGAGGTCAGCGAGCTGATCGGCGTCGAGCTGCCCGAGGGCGATTACAACACCCTGGGCGGGTTCCTGATCGCCCGGCTGGGCTACATCCCGAAGGACGGCGGCGACGAAGTGGAGTATAAAAACCTGAAATTCACCGTTCTGGGCGTGGACGAGCGCAGGATCGACAAGGTCAGGATCGAGATCCTGCCGGAGCCCTCAGGGCTTCCCCGGAACATCGCCCAGTGCCTGCGGGACTTCGACATCCCGCTCCTCCTCTCGCACCGCTGCCGGAAAATCATCGGCAGGGACCGGGTCGAGGCGGCGGAAGTGGAAAACATGACCACGGGCGAAGTCATGACCTTCAAATGCGACACGATCCTCTTTTCGGTGGGGCTCATCCCCGAAAACGAACTGCTCAAAGCCATGGGGGCGAAGCTGGATCCGGCCACGGGGGGCCCCGGGGTGGATTCCTCGCTCCAGTGCACGGTGCCCGGGGTCTTCGCCGCCGGAAACTCGCTCCACGTCCACGATCTGGTGGACTTCGCCTCGCTGGAAGCCAGGCGGGCGGGGGAAAGCGCCGCGCGGTACGCGTCGGGGGCGGAGCTCCCCGCGGCGGAGCTGCCCGTTTCCTGCAGCCGGAGTTTGAAATACGTCGTCCCCGGGCGGTGCGCCGCGGGGCAGAGCTGTGAATTCTTCTTCCGTCCCACCGTCACCTGCCGCCGGGCGAAGCTGGCCTTCCTCGCCGACGGGAGCGAGATCGCGAAAAAGATGTGCGTTTCAGTGCGTCCGGCGGAAATGCTCACCATGAAAGCCGACGTTCCCGCGGGAGCGAAAAACCTTTCCTTCGAACTCGAGGAGTGCAAATGAAAAAAATAATCTGCATCACCTGTCCCACAGGTTGTGAAATGGAAGTCGACGAAAAGGAAGGAAAGATCCTCTGCTCGGGCAACCGCTGTCCGCGGGGCGCGGCCTACGCCGAGACGGAGCTCCGGGATCCCCGGCGGGTGGTGACGGCGGTGCTACGCTGCACTGACGGAAAATTCCAGCCCGTGCGGACCGACAAGCCCCTGCCCCGGAAACTCATCGCCAACTTGCTCAACAGCATATTGAAGAAAAGCTTCCCCGAAGCGGAGCCGGGGGCGGTCA
>CACYHJ010000520.1 GCA_902774165.1 Oscillospiraceae bacterium | reverse complement strand
ACGCTGCCCTGCTGGCCCATGTTTCCGCCGTATTTATCGAAATAATGGCGGACGTCGCCCGCGGTGCGGTTGCGGTTATCGGTAAGCGCCTCTACCACCACGGCAACGCCTGCGGGGCCGTAGCCCTCGTAAATGATCTCTTCGTAGTTATCGGCAGAGGAATCGCCGGCGGCTTTTTTGATGATGCGGTCGATATTGTCGTTCGGCACGTTGGCGGCCTTGGCCTTGGCGATCACGTCTTTCAGTTTGGAGTTGCCCGCCGGATCGGGGCCCCCCTGCTTCACCGCCACGGCGATCTCGCGGCCGATCTTGGTGAACACCTTTGCTCTTGCGTTATCGGTCTTTTCTTTTTTGCGTTTGATGGTGCTCCATTTGGAATGTCCGGACATAAAAAACTTCCTTTCGGTTGCAGATTTCTTTCAACAATTCATTTTATCACAGATCCCGCGGCTCGTCAAGTTCCGCGCCGTAAAAAACAGAACGCCCGGTGTACAGTCGTCAATGATGTGTGACACTTTCCCCAAAAAAATATGATGAAGAATCAAGCATATAAATTTGAGAAAGACGAGGAGCCGTAGGCGACGAGGCTTTCTCAAATTCAGCGCGGCTCTGCACTGGCTTCCACATACGCCGAGAACACTTCATTCGGAGACTTGTATCCCAAGCAGACTTTGGGGATCATATTCGAAAATCGATTATATCTTTTCAGTTGCTTACGTCCGTCTTCCAGGCTATACATCCGTATATTCTTGTAGAATCGCTTTTCGTCCGTTCTGTGCTGACGCTCGACCTTTCCATTGTGTCGGGGCGTGGCAACCCGAATTCGTTTATATATGATCCCCGCTTTTTGATCCCCGCTTTTTCAAGTTCCTGTTCAAACAGTGTCGGCGTTGGATCATTGCTTATCAATGCTTTCGTCCATTCTGTCCCGTTATCTGTCTGAACAAGTTCGATCTTGAAAGGGAAGAATGCTATCGCCTTTCGGATAAATTCCCGTGAGCTGTACGTGCTGTGTTCATCGTACATCTCACGATATACCAGCCTGGAATACTCGTCTATCGCCGTGTATTGGTAATACTTCATCTCGTCGGCAACACAATATCCGGGTACGAATTTGACGTCGATCTGAACCTTTTGCCCGGGATATTCCGCTGCTTCGTATGGTTTCGGCTTGTATGCCTGTCGCGCCTTTTCTTCACTTTTCAACTGCATCCGTTTCAACGCTCGACACATGCTCTTGTAACTCCGGCTGTATCCTTGATCCCGGATCTTCATCCAGAGAATCATCCGATCCTCTTTGTTCCGCTGCCAATACCTCCGTATCAGATCATATTCTTCCTGCGTATGCTCCGCAGGATGATGATGCGGCCGGTGTGACCTTTCTTTCAGGCTTTGCCAGCTCCCATCGTATCGGTTCTTCCAGCGGTAAATACTGTTCCGGCTTACCCGATACCGATCCGCTGCTTTTGTTACTCCGTTTTTCTCCGCATACTGAATTACCCGTTGACGAAAATGCGCATCCGATGTTATACTGGTCATGGAAATTCATCCCTTTCATGGCTGATTTGGTGTGGTAACTTCATCATACCATGTTTGAGGTGAATTTCCTCTTTTATTTGTCACATATCAATTGTACCATAACACCGGGCGCGCTTCCGGCCCCACCCCGCGCGGGCGGCTTTTCTTTTTTCACCGGAGCGAAAATGTATCAATTCTGTATATTGTTGCAGATCCGGCGGTTTATTATCAGTTTTTCTTGACAAATATTCCGGTTAATGGCATAATATAAAAGTCTTTTTATTGGCAAAAGCCAAAATAAGAACAAATCTATCAAACGGAGGAAGACCCATGAAGAACTACAGAAGAATTGCGGCGATCCTGCTTGCCGTCCTGCTGACCGTTTCGCTGGTTGCCTGCGGCGCCAAAACGGATACCGGGGATGCGACCGAAGCGCCCGATACCGCCGAAGGCCAGAAGTACGTGATCGCTTCCGACAACGCGTTTGCTCCCTTTGAGTATCTGGATACCGAGACCAACGAATACGTGGGAATCGATATGGATATTCTTGCGGCGATCGCCGAGGATCAGAAGTTCGAATACGAAGTGCAGAACGTGGGCTTTGACGCCGCGCTGAATCAGGTGCAGTCCGGCCAGGCCGACGCGGTGATCGCCGGTATGACCATTACCGACGAGCGCAAGCTGACCTTCGATTTCTCCGACGGTTATTTTGACGCCGGCCAGATCCTTGTCGTCCCCGCGGACAGTGAGATCGCGACCCTTGAGGACCTGAGAGGAACCAACGTTGCCGTTAAGATCAGCACCCAGGGCGCCGATTACGCGCAGTCCATTGCCGAGGAATACGGCTTTGAAGTGACCACCTACGAAGATTCCCCCACCATGTATCAGG
>CACYHJ010000519.1:592-2190 GCA_902774165.1 Oscillospiraceae bacterium | reverse complement strand
CACGGCGAGATCGCTTACGGTAACGCGATCGGTTCCGTAATCTGCAACACAGCCCTGATCGCGGCGATCACCATCGCGGTACATCCCGGCCCCGCTGATCCCAAAACGCTGAGAGTGCCGGTGGCATTCTTCTACATCGCGGCGGCGATCTACTGCGTGTCCATCGGCTCCAACGACCCGTTCATGTACTTCAACTTCTGAGGAGGCGGCGTGATGAATGCTTTCTTCAAAAAGGACCGGCTGCTTCTGACGCTGATCGTCCTGTTCGCCGTGTTCTTCGGCGTTCTGGGCGGGATCATCAAGTACACGACCTACCGCAGCCGCAACATCAAGGCCCCGGCCATCGCCTTCGGCTTCCTGGCCCTGCACGACGGGGCCTTCTCCGACGCTGTCGGCCCGGTGACCATGCAGGAGCCGGAGCCCGCGCCCGAACCGGAGCCGGAGCCGGTGATCGAACCGGAGCCCGAGCCGGAGCCCGAACCGGAACCGGAGCCCGAGCCGGTGTTCAAGCAGGTGAACGCGAGCTATTTCGCCGACGCCCTGTTCATCGGCGACTCCCGCACCGACGGCCTGCGGCTGTACGCGCCCTTCGAGGGGGCGGATTACTTCTGCGACACCGGCATGTCCGTGCTCAAGTGCCTGGACTCGGGCGTGGACATGGAGGGCGTCGGCTACGTCACCCTGGGCGAGCTGCTGGCGCAGAAGGAGTACGGCAAAATCTATATCAGCCTCGGCATCAACGACGTGGGCTATGACATGAACTTCCTGGTGGACAGCTTCGAGGAGGTCTACGACTTCCTGCGGGAGAACGCCCCGGATTCCATCATTTACATTATGGCCAGCATGCACGTGGCGAAGGAACGCGCCAAGAGCGAGGCCATCTTCCAGAGCGACCGGGTCAACGAGATGAACCGCCGCTTCGGCGAATTCGCCGACGGGGAGCACAGCTTCTACATCGACGAGAACGCCGTCTTCGACGACGCCGAGGGCTTCCTGAACGCCGAATACACCGGCGACAGCGTCCACCTCTACGCCAAATACTACGAGCTCTGGGATGAATTCCTCTGCCGCAACGCGGTGGTCAAGCCCGGCATGAAATACCCCGGCGACGCCCCCCTGGCCCCCGCGGACACCGAGGCCGAGCCGGAAGGCAGCGGGGACGCCGAAGCAGCGGAGGAAGAATCCGGGGAGGATTCCTCGGAGGATGCGGAAACATAGCGCAGAAATCTCAGATTAAACCGTAGGGCGGCGTCACCCGACGCCGCCGGTACAGCCTGCTGCATTAAACGGAGCCACTGCAAAACCCATTTGCAGTGGCTCCGTTTCTGTCATATAACAAGCGTCATTTTTGCACATGGCGCTCTTGTTTTTTCGACCGTAGGGGCGGATATCATCCGCCCGCATCGAGCCGTCCGATCCGATAATCGGTTTGATCAAATGACGAGGCTTCGATTCGGTATTTCTTATTTCTCAAACCATAATGAGCTGCAGCGTATTGCCGGCATTGCGGGCGGATGATATCCGCCCCTACGGATGCAGAGATGAACGGCTTTTCAATCGGAGGATTCCTGTGTTGTGACCCAATATCCGACATCTTT
>CACYHJ010000519.1:0-536 GCA_902774165.1 Oscillospiraceae bacterium | reverse complement strand
TTTGCAAACGATTTCGGATGTCTACCGTGCCAGGCAGAATGATGATATTCGATTGCCCCAGCAAAAGAAATGCAGCGACATGGTCATTCGGCTGAGGCTCTCCGCTTTTCCAAAGAACGATGTATTTTTCTTCGTATGCGCTGCGTCCGCCTGCAAATACCAGTGCTCTGTAAGAAACCTGGAGAGACTCTGCGGCGCGGAAGACGCGTTCCTCGTCTCTATACCGCATAAAAACAGCGTCTTCGGAAAACCGATACTGTGTAAAGGAATCCGGGATGCTCTTTTGCGCCGTCATATTCAGCAAGACGTTTATTACGGCCATGTATATGAGACCGCAAAAGAAGACGGTCAAAGCAATCGCGGTTTTTCCTTGAATATTGATGAAAATGCTGAGCAATACGGCTGGAAGTATTTGTAAGACACTCTTGGCGAAAAAATAATTGCCGCGCTCTCTTTCTGAGAATACATAATTTGTCTCATTCCCCTGACCGGCATCTTGCATCAGGGCTTCTCTTTCGCCGAAAAGGGCGATCAGC
>CACYHJ010000518.1 GCA_902774165.1 Oscillospiraceae bacterium | reverse complement strand
TTTACGAAACCTCCGGCGGGGGCGTGACCCTCTCCGGCGGCGAGCCGCTTTTGCAGCCGGAGTTTGCCCTTGAAATCCTGAAAGCATGTAAAGAATCGGACATTCATACCGCGGTCGAAACCGCGGGGAACGTGCCCTTCGCGGTCTTTGAAACGCTTTTGCCCTTCGTCGATCTGTTTTTGTATGATATCAAAGGGATCGACCCGGAGAAGCACAAAAAGAATACGGGCGTTTCCAACGAAAGAATTCTGGAAAACGCCCGCGCCCTCGCGGAATCGGGGAAAGAGATTTTGTTCCGCATGCCGTATATTCCCGGTTATAACGATACGGAAGCCCCCGCCGCCGCGGATTTCGTCCGGTCCCTGGGTAAAAAACTCGAGCTGCTGGCGTTCCATGAGATCCTGGGGCGGGAGGATCCCGTCCCGGACGCCGTCCCGCCCGATCCGGATCAGATGAACGCGCTCGCCGAGCGCCTCGGTGCGGAATACGAATGGAACGGAATATAATAACACAGGGCCCGCCGCGCGGCAGACCCTGTGTTTTTTTCGTGCAAAGCGCGGCGTCAGAATTTTCCCGTGGAGCCGAAGCCGCCCTCGCCGCGGGCGGTGTCGCTCAGGGTTTCGCTTTCGGTAAACGCGGCCTTCAGGTACGGCGCGATCACCAGCTGGGCGATCCGCTCGTTTTTGCCCACGGTCTGCGGCGCCCCGGAGTGATTGTGCAGCGCCACGATCAGCTCCCCGCGGTAATCGGAATCGATCACGCCCACCTTGTTCGCCGGGGCAAGCCCCCGTTTCGACGCGAGTCCCGAGCGGGCGTAAACGAAGCCCGCGAATCCCTCCGGGATCTCCAGGCAGATCCCCGTGGGGACCATCAGCGTTTCATGGGGCGCGATCACCGCGTCCGCGTCAAGACAGGCGTAAAGATCCGCGCCCGCCGCCCGTTCGGACCCGTAGGCGGGCAGCGCCGCGCCGGGCCTTATTTTTTTGACTTTCACCGTTTGCATCGTTTCTCCCCCCGGGTTGTTTTTTCTTATCATATCATTTGTTTTGCCGGTTGGCAAGAAAAATCTTGCATTTTCCGGCAGCGCGGGCGCCGTTTTCTCCCCTTTGCGGCGTCGCCGCGGAAAATGTCGCCCGGCAGGCGACCTTTTTTCCCTCCGGATGATGTATCCTATGATCGTAAGGTTCAGACGCGACCGAAACAAAATCATGAAAAGGAGCTTGAAGACAATGACAAACAACGAGGAAAGAATCAACAACACGACGGAGCTGGTGTTCATCCTGGACCGCAGCGGATCCATGGGCGGGCTTGAGAGCGACACCATAGGCGGCTTCAATTCGATGCTGCTCCGGCAGAAGGAGCAGGAGGGCAAGGCGTACGTCTCGACGGTGCTGTTCGATACCGTCACCGAGGTGCTGCACGACCGCCTTCCGCTGGAAAACGTCGCCCCGATGACGAACAAAGATTACTACGTGCGGGGCTGCACGGCGCTGCTTGACGCCATCGGAGGCGCGATCAAACACGTGTCCAATATTCATAAGTACGCCCGTCCCGAGGACGTGCCGGCGCACACCATGTTCGTCATCACCACCGACGGCTATGAGAACGCGAGCAAAAAGTATTCCGGCGACGAGGTCCGCAAAATGATCGAGGAGAAGAAAAAGAACGACGGCTGGGAATTCCTGTTCATCGGCGCGAACATCGACGCGGTGGAGACCGCGAAGCATTTCGGCATCAATGAGGACCGCGCGGTGAATTACCACGCGGATAAAAAAGGCACCGCCGTCGTCTATGAAACGGTCTCCCATGCCGTGGGCTGCGTGCGCGCCAACAAAGCGCTGGACGAGGACTGCCTCGCCCCGATTCAGGCGGATTACAACAGCAGAAAAAAGAGAAGATGAGGAAATTCTGATTTATCGGGGCGCTTGCGCCCCGTCTTGCGTCGCGTGCGACGCATATCGAGCCGCCTTTGGCGGCATATCGAGTCGGCACAGCCGATATATCGAGCGCGAAGCGCATATCGACAGATAATTGTCGAGATATCGCCTTGCGGCGATTCGATATGTTGACCTGCGGTCAACTCGATATATGCTCGCAA
>CACYHJ010000517.1 GCA_902774165.1 Oscillospiraceae bacterium | reverse complement strand
ACGATCTCATAGGAATTGCCGATATGCGGCTTGCGCGAGGTGTAGGCGATGGCCGTCGTAATATAGAATTTTTTCTTGTCCATGGTAATTTCTTCCCCTCCATATATCAATACAGTTTATTCTACCATTTATTTTATCCTATTTCAATATATTTCTTTACAAAAGAATTGAATTATGGTAAAATTAACGGAAGATAAAGGAGGCAACCGAAAAATGATATATAAAACGCTGAAGATCGACGCGGGGAGCTGTCCCGGCGCCGACCCGGACTATCAGCCGACCCTGACGCTGTATCTGCCGGACAACACCCGGGAGATTGACGAAAACCGCCGCAGGCCCACGGTGGTGGTGCTGCCCGGCGGAGGCTACGGCTTCCGTTCACGCAGGGAAGCGGAGCCTATCGCGCTGAAATTCCTTGCGGAGGACTGCAACGCGGCGATTCTGGAATACAGCGTCGCCCCGGCGGTGTTCCCGGAGGCGATTCTCGAAACCGCGAAGGCGGTCGCTCTGCTGCGGGAGAACGCGGAGGAATGGCACGTCAACCCCGAAAAAATCGCGGTCTGCGGCTTTTCCGCGGGCGGACATCTTGCCGCCAGCTACGGCACGCTGTGGAACCGGGATTTCGTGAAAAATCACTTCGGCTATACGGATGAGCACAAGCCGAACGGCATGATTCTCTGCTACCCGGTGATCACCTCCGGAAAACGGACCCACGGCGGGTCGATCGATAACCTGCTGGGGGAGAAACGGAACGACCCGGACCTGCTGGAGCTGGTAAGCTGCGAAAAGCAGGTCACAGAGGACACGCCCCGCGCCTTCATCTGGCACACCTTTGACGACGGCGCGGTGCCGATCCAGAATTCGCTGCTGATGGCCTCCGCCCTCGCGGAGCAAAATATCAATACCGAGCTGCATATCTTCCCCCACGCGCCCCACGGCTCCTCTCTCGCGAACGAGACCGTATACGGCCATTACGACGGCAGCTTCGACGAGTGCCAGGTATGGATCGACATGGCGGTTCGTGTGCCAGGTATGGATCGACATGGCGGTTCGTTGGCTGAAAAACATTTAAATGTTTTTCGGCCAACGAACACGCAATGAAAAATGGACAATGGATAATGGATAATTAATGAACATGAAAAGTAAGGGAGAATTCTGACTATGAAAAACAAAATCAACGTCGCAGTCATCGGCTGCGGCAACATCGCGAACGGCGCGCACATCCCCGCCTATATGGCGAGCGAACACGCGAACATCAAGTATTTCTGCGACATCATCCCCGAGCGCGCGGATGCGGCGGTTGAGAGAAACGGCTGCGGCAAGGCGGTCTACAATTATAAAGAGATCCTCGACGATCCCGATCTCGACGCGGTGTCGATCTGCGTGCACAACAACCTGCACTCCGTGATGTCCATCGACTTCATGAAGGCGGGCAAGGACGTGCTCTGCGAAAAGCCCGCCGCCCGTATCCTCTCCGAGGCACTGGAGATGCAGAAGGTTTCCTATGAAACCGACCGCATCCTTTCCATCGGCGTCTGCAACCGTTACGGCGCCGCAGTCAACAAGATCAAGGAGCTGATCGATCAGGGCGTTCTGGGTGAGGTCTACCACGTTTACGCCTCCTTCCGCGCCTACCGCTCCATTCCCGGTCTGGGCGGCGCGTTCACCACCCACGCGGAATCCGGCGGCGGCGCGCTGATCGACTGGGGTGTGCATTACCTCGACCTTGTGGAATACGTCTGCGGCGACCCGCAGCCCCTCACCGTCAGCGGCGAGGCCTTCTGCAAGCTGGGCGCGGATATTCCCAAATACACCTTCACCCGTATGTGGGCGCAGCAGGACTATGATCCCGACGGCACCTGCGACGTGGACGATTCCGTCACCGGCCTGATCCGCACCACCGGCCCCGTCATCACCTTCAACGGCGCGTGGGCGGAGAACATCGACGAGCCCGGAACATTCATTGACTTCATCGGCACAAAGGGCGGCATCCGGCATCAGTATATGGACGGCTTCACCCTTTATACGGAACAGAACGGCATGCTGATGAAAACCGTTCCCACCTTCAACAAAAACTATATGCACCGGGACGAGGTACTGGATTTTGTGGAGTGCGTGCGCAGCCACACCCGTAACCGCAACGACATTTCCAACGCGATCCTGACCTCCAAAATCATGCAGGCGGTCTACGACTCCTCCGACGCTCACAGGGAAATCACACTTTGACTTTAAGATAAAGGACGTGATCTGATGGATATCAAAAAGGGATTCATTTTTGACACCGACACGGCAAAGGAATGCCACGCCTCGACGATTCTGAAGCTGCCCGGCGGGCGGCTGATCGCGGCATGGTTCGCGGGAACGAACGAGAAAAACGACGACGTGCGCATCCGGTACGCAATCAACGACGGCGACGGCTGGACCGCGCCGAAGGAGCTGCCGGGGCTTGCGAACGCGCCCCACTGGAACCCGGTGCTGTTTCTGAAGCAGGACGGCACGGTGCGCCTCTTCTTCAAGGAGGGCAAGCACATCCGCTCCTGGGTGACAAAGTACGCCGACAGCAAAGACGGCGGCGAAACCTGGTCAAAGCCCGAGGTTCTGATCATCGGCGACTCCTTCGGCGGCAGAGGGCCCGTGAAGAACAAATGCCTGCGCATTGCAAGCGGCGCCGTGCTGGCCCCCGCGTCAACGGAGAAGGACCACGACTGGAAGCCCTTCATCGACCTGTCTTATGACGACGGCGACACCTGGACCAAGGTCATGATCCCGCGCCCG
>CACYHJ010000516.1 GCA_902774165.1 Oscillospiraceae bacterium | reverse complement strand
AGCCGCTTCGGTTCCGAAACGGCTGATTATTGTTTGGTGTTCAGGGAATATTACCCGCTGTAATTGTGCGGCGCCGCTTTGATTCAGAACGCAATCGTCACATCAAGCGGCTGCGGAACGCTTATGCCGTCGAAGTCGCCCTCCACTGCGTTGACCGATATGATGAAGTTGCCCGGATTCTCAGTGACGCGGAACGAAAAGTCGGAGATCATAAGCTCGTCCTCTTCAAACCGGGAAGAGACGATATAACCTGTGTTCGCAAGATTATTCTTGTCCTCAGGCATTCCTCCGGTAGCAAGTATCTCACTGTCGTCTTCATTTGCGCCGGGATGGAAATCCTGTGCAATGTATTCAAGGCCGGTTGCATCCCAGTGCAGTTCAAAGTTGCCGCTTTGGAACCCTTTCGCGTTTTCAAGAAAGGCGCGGATATGGATTTCTTCCCCCGGTCCGGCCGTTGCCGGCAGATCAAGGCGGAGATACGGTTTGCCGTCTTCATGTTCACCGTCAACGACAAATCTGTCCGGTTCATCCGCATTGCCGTTTCCGGTGACCGCCGCCTCAAGCGGCTGCGGCTCGTCGACTCCTCCGATATCACCGTCTTTTACCTCAATCTTAACGATGGAACCATCGCCCGGATCGCCGACGACCCGGAAGGTAAAATCAGAGATCAGAAGCTCGTCCTCAGTGAAATAGGTGGAAATGATATAACCTGCGGACGCCGGACAATTCTTGTCCTCCGGTGTGCCTCCTGTCGCCCGGATCTCGCTGTCCTCCTCATTTGTGCCGGGATGGAAATCCTGTGATATATATTCCAGAACGGCTTCATCGAACTGCAGTTCAAATGTGCCGCTTTCGAACCCTTTCGCGTTTTCAAGAAAGGCCTGAATATGAATTTCTTCACCTTCTGGAATATTTTCCGGAAGAATGAAGCGAAAAAACGGCTCGTCTTCTTCATGTTTTCCGTCAATGATGATCCCGTCCCGATCATCTTCCGGCGGAGTCTCCGTCGTAGGGGGCTCGGTCTCAGACGGCTCGGTTTCAGACGGCTCTGTGGTGTTGCTGTCCCCGCCGTATTCGACAAGCTGCAGCGGGTCGATCTTGCTCGCCATCCGCAGCGCAAGACGCGCGTCGGCCGCCTGAATTTTACCGCTGCCGTCGACGTCCGCGAGGAAGAGGATCAGATCCCCCGTCAGGGCTTCCAGTTTGGCGGCATGGCGAAGGATCGCGCGCGCGTCCTTGGCCTGTACCTTTGTATTCAGATCCACGTCGCCCAGATAGGCCTTTTGTCCCGGGACGGGCGGCTCGGTCGTGGGCGGCTCGGTTGTCGTGGGCGGCTCGGTCTGCGCCGGTTTTACGGCGACCGACCCGGCGACGCCCTTCACGGGAATCTGGGTGAAGCTGCCGTCCGCGTTCATATCCGACGCTTTTTTCACCGTCACGCTGACGGGATACGTCCCTTCTTTTGCGATAACCTTGAAGGTCAGCTTGAGCAGGACGCCGTTCGCGCTGCTCGCCTCCTGGCCGGTCCAGGCGAAGGACGCGCCCTTTGCGGTCTCGTTGGCGGCAAAGAAGAAGCCGTCCAGAAGTCCCGCGTCTGTTTTCTTGACGTCGGTCAGCTGCAGGGCGGTGTTGTCAAAGCCGATATCCACGCCCAGAGAGCGCAGCCCCGGCCCGGGTTGCCGCTGAGCTTGACCTCCATTGTGACGGTCTTGCCGCTCTGGGCGGATACCTTCGCCGCGGTCAGCGTCGTGGCTGCCGACGGTTCGGTGGTCGGAGTCTCGGTGGTTGGAGCCTCTGTCGTCGGAGTTTCGGTCTGCGCCGGTTTTACGGCGACTGACCCTGCGATTCCCTGTACGGAGATCTGCGTGAAGCTGCCGTCTTCGTTCGAGTTCGACGCTTTTTTTACCGTCACGCTGACGGGGTGCGTTCCTTCTTTCGCAAGTACCTTGAAGGTCAGCTTGAGCAGGACGCCGTTCGCGCTGCTCGCTTCCTGTCCCGTCCAGGCGAAGGACGCGCCCTTTGCGGTCTCGTTGGCGGCAAAGAAGAAGCCTTCCAGAAGCTTTGCGTCCGATTTTTTTGCGTCAGTCAACTGCAGGGCGGTGTTGTCAAAGCCGATATCCACGCCCAGAGAGCGAAGACCCGGGTTGCCGCTGAGCTTGACCTCCATTGTGACGGTCTTGCCGCTCTGGGCGGATACCTTCGCCGCGGTCAGCGTCGTGGCTGCCGACGGTTCGGTG
>CACYHJ010000515.1 GCA_902774165.1 Oscillospiraceae bacterium | reverse complement strand
TCCGCCCACGGGCATGCCGTCCACGTGGGTGACCTGCATGCAGAAATGGCTCGCGCCCACGGTGGCGACCTCGTCCGCGTTCATCAGGTCGTCCAGATAAAACGGCGTTTCGTCCACCGCCATCCCCAGCTTCTTCGCTGCGTTGATCGCGTTTTTTCTGCCGATGCCCGGCAGGATCAGATTGTCAAGGGGCAGCGCCCGCAGGACGCCGTCTTTGATGATCACGATATTGCTGTGGGCGCATTCGGTGACGCGTCCGCCCTCGCGGTAGAACAGAGCTTCATAAGAACCTGCCGCCCGCGCCTGCTCCGCCGCCATCACGCAGGGCAGCAGGTTGATGGTTTTCATATCGTTGTGGAAGTACCGGGTGTCCGGTACCGTTATCAATTTGACTTTAACGTAAGTATCGAAATTTTCCGCCGGGGTCAGCATCAGCCAGATGTTCGCGGTGAAGGAACGGTCCCCGTAAGGGTGCTTGCGCAGTCCCGTGCCGCGGCTCACCTGCAGATACATGATCTGATCGCCGGAGTCCAGCCTGCGGCAGAGCTCCCGTACAAGCGCGCAGATCTCGGCGCTCGTCATCGGCATGTTGAAGCCGAGCTTTTCCGCGCTGCCGAACAGCCGGTCCACGTGCTCCTCAAGACAATACGGAATATAATTATGAATCGCGGCGGTGTCGTAAAGTCCGTCGCCGAAATAACAGGCCCGGTCCAGCATCGGCACCTGCATATCCTCGATCAGTCCGATCTTCCCGTTGTAGTAACCGAGATTCTTCATTGCGGCGCTCCTGTGTATATATGTATAATGGATAATACTTTATATTACTATCCATTATATTCTTTTTGTCCGCAAAAGGCAACCTTGATTTCGGATTATTTGCAGAAAACGTGTGAGCCGATCGTGACCGAGACCGGCCGGCTGCGGATCCACCCGTCGGAGGTCTTTCTCGGGTTATAGTAATACAGCGCGCCGCCGGTGGGATCCCATCCGTTGATCGCGTCCTGCGCAGCCTTCTTAGCCTGGGAGCCCGGTTCGACGCTCCAGTTGCTGTCCCGCACGCAGCTGAAGGCGCCGGACTGGTAAACCACCCCCGCAACGGTGTCGGGGAAGGAGGGGGACGCAACGCGGTTGAGAATCACCGCCCCGACGGCGACCTGCCCGGTATAGCTCTCGCCGCGGGCCTCCGCCGCGATGACCTTCGCGATCAGATATACGTCGTTGCTGCCGTACTGGGCGCCGGAGGAATCGCCGAGGCCGAGGTACAGAAGCGTCTTCGGCCCGGCGATCCCGTCCGCCGTCAGGCCGCAGTTGCGCTGGAACGCCCTGACGGCGCTCTCCGTTTTGCTGCCGTAAATGCCGTCGACGCTGCCGCTGTAATACCCCAGCGCCGCCAGCTTTTTCTGAATGTCCCGCACCTCGCTGCCCCGGGAGCCGAGCCGGGAGAGCACGTCCGTCCGGTTCGTCTCATTTCGGGATAATGCGGACAGGCCGGAGAATCCGCAGGCGCTGGCAAGGACCGCGCAGAGCAGAAAAATCACAAGACACTGCCAGAGTTTTAAAAGATGATGATTCATTGATTACCCGTCTCCTCGGTGTTTTTCATTCATAGTATGCTCATGTTCACCCGGAAAAAACGATGAAAGAAATGCCAGTCTTGTGGTCCTGTAATGCAATGGATATCAATATCTTGTGGGTCGAAAAAAGATCCGAAAAAAAATCAAAAAAAATCCAAAAAAGGTGTTGACAAAAAAGGTGTTGACAAAAGGGAAAGTGTGTGGTAAACTCATTAAGCGCTTCGGGAGAGGCGCGGCGGTTTTGAGAGATCCGGAAGGGTCGAAAAAAAGATCGCAAAAAATTAAAAAAAGTGCTTGACAAGAGAGCGGCGGTTGTGATATAATGATCGAGCGCCTCAAGGAGAGCGCGAGTCGGACCTTGAAAATTAAACAACGACAGACAAACAAGAACCCTGAGATTTTTTTGTAAGTTTGAAAGAACTTGCGACAGTAATTCTGAGAATGCTCAAGGGCATTCGAGAATGACTTTTAGTCAGCTTAAAGTAAAGAGCTAAAGACTTTTCTAAAGATTGCAATCCGGAGGAATCCGGATGTAATACAATTTTTTAGAGAGTTTGATCCTGGCTCAGGATGAACGCTGGCGGCGTGCCTAACACATGCAAGTCGAACGGAGTTAAGAGAGCTTGCTTTCTTAACTTAGTGGCGGACGGGTGAGTAACGCGTGAGTAACCTGCCCTTCAGAGGGGGACAACAGTTGGAAACGACTGCTAATACCGCATAAGACCACATTGCCGCATGGCAGAGCGGTCAAAGGAGCAATCCGCTATCGGTAGCCGGACTGAGAGGTTGAACGGCCACATTGGGACTGAGACACGGCCCAGACTCCTACGGGAGGCAGCAGTGAGGGATATTGCACAATGGGCGCAAGCCTGATGCAGCAACGCCGCGTGAAGGATGAAGGTTTTCGGATTGTAAACTTCTTTTCTCATTGACGAACTCTTGACGGTAAATGAGGAATAAGCCACGGCTAACTACGTGCCAGCAGCCGCGGTAATACGTAGGTGGCAAGCGTTATCCGGAATTACTGGGTGTAAAGGGAGCGCAGGCGGGAGAGCAAGTCAGCGGTGAAATGTATGGGCTTAACCCATGAACTGCCGTTGAAACTGTTTTTCTTGAGTGGAGTAGAGGCAAGCGGAATTCCGAGTGTAGCGGTGAAATGCGTAGATATTCGGAGGAACACCAGTGGCGAAGGCGGCTTGCTGGGCT
>CACYHJ010000514.1:909-2772 GCA_902774165.1 Oscillospiraceae bacterium | reverse complement strand
CCTCCGCGTCGCGGAAGGCGCTCACGTAGCGGACGTTCTGCGGCCCGAAGCCGGTGCTGTGCCCTTGATGGTCGGTATACTCGAGCGTGAGGAAAATGAAGTCGGAGCAGTCCTGCTTCTGGAGATCCGAAATGACGTTGCTCTTCGTTCCTTCGTCGGAGCGAGCGCGGAGGAAAGTCGCGTTCACGCCGTTTTCTTCCGCATAATTCATCTCGTTGATGTAGGTAGCGTTGTGATTGCTGAAATGCCCGGCCCACGAAACGTAAAACGCGCTCTTGCCGACCGTGCCGTCCTCGACGAGCGAGAGCAGCAGGGTCTTCGGCTCCAGGGGCTTGGGCTGCCCGTTTTTATTCACGCCGATCTCTCCCGCCCATTTGCCGATGAGCATCGAGCACCATCCAGGCGCGGTGGAGGTCGCCTGTGTGTTTTCCGCGGGATACATCACGCCGCCGCAGTAGCTGAACACGCCCTGGCCGCCCCCGTCGAGCAGGTGATTGATCGCGCTGCGCTTCGCGGTGGGCAGCAGCCGCAGGGTATCCACGCGGCAGCCGTCGTAGCCGATCACGATCGCTTTTTTCGCGGTCTTGCCCTCCGGCAGAGGCGAAGCGAAATGGGCTTCGATCAGGTTATGGATCTCGGTCTGCGGCAGCGCCTCTTTCCACGTGTTGGAAAGCATCGGCAGCTGCCCGAGTTCTTCTTCGAATTCCATCTCCGGGAGCGCGTCGTCGCCGTCCGCCATCCATTTGCTCGGGTGGTAGGCCCGCTGATAACCGAAGTATCCGCCGACGCCGCCGCCGATCACGAGAACCGCGGCAAGCACGCAGAGAATGATTTTCGCTGATTTTTTCATGGGCTTTTTCATGTGTGTTTTTCCTTTCCGTTTTATATTACACATATTATTACCGCGGTTCTCCTTTTGCTTCGGAACCGTTCCGGGCGTTTTCCGTCACCCGAAGATCTTCGCCGTGCCGGCGCCGGCCTTGTAGGTCTCACCGCCGTATTCGAAGCTGCCCTTTGTGAAGAACGCCGCGGCGATCCTGCCGTCGGGCAGTTTTACCGCCTGCAGGGTCGGGGTGTTCACAATCACCTCAAACTGCGCGTCGGTGCCCTCCGCCATCACGGTATAGGCGTAAGAGCCGGTATTCTCTGTGTATACGGTGAAAATATCGCCCTCGGCGGGGATATCGGCAAGCGTGAGGTTGTTTCTTCTCCAGGAGCCCGTGCGATGCTCGTTTTCTGCGATCAGCGCGCCGCCCTCCAGCAGCTCATACCTGATGCCGTTATGGATCACCGTGTTGCCCTCCTGCGTGAAGGCGCCCGTGTAATAGGACTGGTCGAGCGTCGTGAACATCTGCCTGCCGTCCTTGTCCTTCATCCCCGCGCCCAGCAGGATCGCCGCGTTGTCGGTGGCGAAGCAGGAGACCGTCATTTCAATGCCCTCGTGCTTTGTCTTCGCGAACGAGACTGCGGCGCCCTCGGCGGCCGCGCTGCCGTAGGTGCCGGGCAGCAGACGGTAGGTCGGGTCGGAATGCGCGGCGATCTGCTCGTCGGTCTCGCGCACGGCGGTCGTGCCGGGCACGAACGCGTAGTCGTAGATCGGGCTGATGTCCGTATACTCCTTGCCCGTGTGCATGATCGTCGTCACGCCCGGGAAGGAGGAGTTGTAGCAGAGGATGTTTTCGTCGTTGGTGATCTCCGAGTAATAAAGTCTGCTGTCACCGCCGCGGAAAGAGAAATAGAAATCCTCGTTGTTGATTACAAGGAATTTCGCCTCGTCGAAATAGTGCAGGCCGTAATTCTGCTTCGTGTTTTCCGCAATCGACGCCGCGTAAGCAAGAATTTCGTCTTTGCCCGGCATACCCT
>CACYHJ010000514.1:0-886 GCA_902774165.1 Oscillospiraceae bacterium | reverse complement strand
AAGTCCGCGAAGCGGCTGCGCCCCCATTCTCGAAACCGATCTGCCCAGCACCGTGGGGTCGAGGATGTTGCCGAAGCTCATCGTTTTCAGGCCCGTCAGAATGAACTTCGACATTGGCTCGAGCTGCTCGGCGGAGAACATGAAGTCCGTACCGTCGACCATGGCGATAACCTTGACCATTCCGCTGATGAAGACCATGCCGTAGCCGCCCATATACAGCCGGTTGCCGTGCTGGAAGAAGGTGCCGTCCTTCCTGACGCCCTCCGACGCGGAGTAGTCAAGCGCGTCCGACACGACGCGCAGCGCGGAGCGGATCGCGGGGGCGTAGCCGGTGAGCACGCCGAATTTGATCGAGGACATGGCGATATCCACCGCGTTCGCGCCGGGATACGCGCGCAGCGTGGGATCCACCGCGTAGCAGCCGCGCCCGACCAGCACCGCAAGCTGACGGATTTGCGCGTCGCTCAGCTCCGGCTTCATCAGCACGCCGATCTCGCCGAGAATATTCGGGTTCGAGAGCTTATTGTGCCACCAGTTGGGGTTGCGGTAATCGTTTTTGATCCAGTGCTCCAAAAGGCGGATCACCTGATCCTTATAGATTTCTTTGACCTGAGGATCCGTTTCGAGCCGGAACAGGACCGCAAGGCGTTCGGTCCTTGTCAGGTGCCTTGCCGCGGGCCACGAGGCGCGGTCCTGATTTTCATAATCAATGTCTGTGAAATAGTAATTCCCGTCGGCGTCCTCCGCGAGCAGCGACGCGATCGCGCCGGCGTCGGCGATATCCGGGCCGGAGAAAACCAGGGATCCGTCGAGGAGTCCCTCGGTCAGGTTGTCACCGATCTTTTCGACCGACGCGCTGTTTCCCGCGCCGAACTGCGCGGAGAAA
>CACYHJ010000513.1 GCA_902774165.1 Oscillospiraceae bacterium | reverse complement strand
CTGGAAGTCAACCGGGTGCTCTATCCGGGCCAGTCCTTCAGCGACTCCATCCAGATCGGGATCCTCGCGGAATCCCTTTCACCGAGATCCTTTCCCCAGACTTCGACGTCGCCTTTTGTTTTGATGTATTTTGCGCAAAGACAGGCGGGGTCCTGATCCAGCGCGATGAGCTCCGTGTTTTTCAGCAGCTCCAGCGCGTCTGCGTCAAGCTCGGCAAGATCCGCGCCGATCAGCAGAGGGGAAGATGCCATGCACCACATGACAAAATGCGTCGTATCCTCGTCGCGCGTCATGCTCCTGCCGATCTGCAGCATATCCAGGTCGTGATGCGCGCCGGGGCGGGCGTATTGCTCGATCCCCTTGAGCCTGTCGGTCTGATGCTGCACCGATTCGAAATCCGACCAGAGGTCGCCGCCGGTACGCCATGAATCCGCGCGGCTGTCGGTGATGATATCCGCAACGGATCTTTCGTCCGCCGGGTCGTCGTCCCACGGGAAGGTCCAGCAGCAGACGTTATAATTCAGATCACGCCCGAGCTCACCTCGCAGGCCCTCGATTTCCGAACCTATGTCCGTATATCGGGCAATACGTTCGCGCCTCCGCAGAAATCGACCTTCAGGAAATCGTAACCCCACGCGTCAAAATAAAGTCTCAGATCCTCATCGTCGTGCTCGTACAGTCCTACCCCGAGTCCGTAACCGTTTGCCGGCAGGTTGTTCCAGTCGTTGACTCCCTCTCGCTTTGAGACGGAGGCGCAGGTGTCCGCGCCGGCGTCTGTGTAGATGCCGGCTTTCAGTCCCGTATTATGAGCGGCGTCTGCGATGTATTTCATGCCGTTCGGAAATTTTTCCGGATTCGCGCGTACGAGCCCCGTATCCGGGTCTCTGCCGCCCTGCCAGCCGTCGTCTATGTTCAGATAGATGTAACCGAGCCGTGCCAGTCCGTATTCTTCCAGAAGCTCTATCTGCCGCAGACAGACCTCCTCATTGATATCCTCGCTGCCGAACCGGTTCCATGACGACCAGCCCATGATCGGCAAAAGCTGTTCTTCATAGCCCGCCTGTTCCTCATCGGCTGCCGCAGCGGGTACCGGGAAGACGGCGGCAGTCAAAGCCGCACAAAGCAGCAGAGAAACAAATTTTTCAACAGTTCTCCTCATTTGCGGTCAATCCTCCGATGCTGATAATGTGCCAATGCTTTTTTGTTTCATTCTACCATATCGTCGGCGACTTGTAAAGGATGAAAGGAAAAAGCAGCAGAAACGGGCGAAGGGATAATACGGCAGACGCGGAAACCGGTTCCACCGGCAAAGCGGCTGCATCCGGCTTATAAAACAGCAGGGCAGCCGGGGAAACGGCCGCCCTGCGCCTGATCGCACAAAGGATATTATTTACTGCTTTTCACCGAGCAGCGCGGGGTACGACGGATACACGGTCTTGTCCGTCGGGATGCGTTGATAGGCGCCGAAGGCAGGGGCATACGGCAGGCGGATGGTCCACGTGCCGCAGCCGGTCACGATCATCTGCCGGAGCCCGGGATCGAAAATGAACCAGCGGTTCTGTTCCTTTTTCAGCATCTCCGAAAGTCCCCCGTTCCATACGGGCAGGAGTGCGAACGTCGGATCGACGCGCTGATAGAACGCTTTGGTGCCGTTGATCCCGTGGTGCGCCATCTGCAGGAAATCACACGAGAGCGTATCGCCGTATTCCGCCATCACAAGGTCCGTTCCGATAAAGCCGAAATCTCCCGTCCACAGGAAGGTCTGCCCCTCCAGCGTCATTTTCAGCAGCAGCGAACTCTCATTCATGCCGTTCCCGTTCAGGATCGACGAGGGATAAAGATCGTCCAACGTGAACAGCACCTCAAAGGACGCGCCCCGCACCTGAAAACGGTTGCCGGTATGGATCTTGACGACGGGTACGTCGGCGTAGAAATCCGTCAGGTTCTTTTTGAACTGGTTCCAGCGGTAGATGGAATCGTCCAGCATATAGGGCGAATCCGACGCGGCAATCTCATCCTCCCGCGGGAAGTTATAACAGAGCTTTTCGATCACCACGTCGTCGTGGTGGTCCAGCGAGAAGCAGTTGAACACGCCCACATGGTCCCCGTGCAGGTGCGTGAAGATCCACGCCGCGATCACGGGCTTGTCGGTTCCCTCCGGCTTCTGCGCGTTCAGAATCCCCATCAGCTTGTCGCTGTCCACGTGGTCGGGATCGCCCATGCCGCCGTCGATGATGCAGAAGCTGCCGTCCGCCAGACGGATGATATAGCCCATCCCCTCCGCCGCGACGACGGTCTCGCCCTTCATGCCGGTGAGCAGCGGATCGCACTTGCGCGCGCATTCATCCTTCAGCGGACACAGTGCGCCGCGCTCTTCTGCGGCGATGCGCATGGTCCCGGTCGCCGCAAACCACGAAAGGTTCACCGTCAGAGCGTCGCTGACCAGCGTCGCGAACAGGTTGTCCTCGATCCCGTGTTCGTCGTAGACCTCAAAGCCGCCGTCAAGAAGCGCCTGCCGG
>CACYHJ010000512.1 GCA_902774165.1 Oscillospiraceae bacterium | reverse complement strand
ATTTATACTTGTCAAGGCCGAACAGCACGCCCAGCCCCACGTCGTCGATGCCGCCCTCCATGGCGCGGTCCATGGCCTCGGTGTGGTAGGCGTAATTGTGCTTCGGGCCCGTGGGATGCAGATACTCGTAGCTCTCCTTGTGGTAGGTCTCCTGGAACAGGATATAGGTGCCGATGCCCGCCTCTTTGAGTTTGCGGTAATTCTCCACGGTGGTGGCGGCGATATTCACGTTCACGCGGCGGATATCGCCGTTCTTATGATGGACGCCGTAAATCGTTTTGATGCACTCGAGGATATACTCAATGGGGTTGTTGACCGGGTCCTCGCCCGCCTCGATGGCAAGGCGCTTGTGGCCCATATCCTGCAGGGCGACCACCTCGGCAGCCACCTCCTCCTGCGTCAGCTTCTTGCGCGGGATGTGCTTGTTTTTCAGGTGATAGGGGCAGTAAAGGCAGCCGTTGACGCAGTAATTCGACAGATACAGCGGCGCGAAAATCACGATACGGTTGTTGCCGTAGAACGCCAGCTTGATCTCTTCGGCGACGGCGTACATTTTTTCCACAAGGTCGGGAATCTCGCATGCCAGCAGCACGCTCGCCTCTTTATGTGAGAGCCCCGCGCAGACGCAGCCGCTCCCCTTTTTCACCGGGCGCGCCTTCTCGAGGATCGCCTCAATCATCGCCCGGTCGTCCTTGTGCGCCTCGGCGTACGCCAGCGTCTCGAGGATTTCCTCATGATTGATGAATTCTTCCGCCTTCATTGATTTGGGATCGTAGATTGCCATGATGTTCGTCTCTTTTCTTTATGTTATGTGAAATGTGAAATGTGAGATGTGAAATGTGAGCACACCGTTCTCTTTGTCAAATATAACCGAAATTGCCTTCCGCGGAATCCCAGTTCCCTGCAAGAATATTCTCGACCGCTTTGATCGTGAACCACATCGGAACGACCTTACACGCGTCTTCGGTCGCTTTATCCACATACAGCATTCCGTCTTTCGGATGAACGCTGATCCGGAGATCATAATTACAGATCAACTCCGTATCCTCCGTTCCGCGCATCGCGTTTTCAAGTTGTTTGCGGAATAACGGATCTGCCTGAGCTTTCAGAATAAAGTTAAATGAATGAAGCATTTTATAATCTCCGAACATAATAAAGCGGCAGTGGTTCGCGGTTTATGCCACAGAGTCCAAGTCATCCTGATTCTTCACGCAATCCGTCATGCGATCATTTCTACTTCTAAAAATTCATATAAACAGGGCGCTTTTCCGAAATTATCCATTATCCATTGTCCATTATCCATTAAAAAAGCCGCGCCCCGGCGGGACACGGCGAAATGACATAGGAATTGCGTCTTGCGTCTGTCAAACCGTATCTTCCGCGTCAAGTCCGAAGGGAGTTTTCACGTCAGGGGTCTTATCACAGACACTATAACATATCAAAAAGACAAATGCAATAGATATTTGATATTTTTTTATTGATTACCGGACGGTAAGGGACGGAATCCGCCGGAAAACGCCGGTTTTATCAGATCCCGATCGCGGCGCGAATCTCCAGCACGAAGTTATAGAACGCGCAGAGATCATTTATATTATCCCATATGATTCTTATATTTGCAACAGGATCGGACGTTGTTTTTTGCAATTCTGAAACGATCTGAAACGTTGAAAAAGCCGATCGGCAGGGACAATCCCGCTGACCGGCTCAAATCGCCGTACGCTGTGCTTCGTTCGTTCCCCGGTTCAGATTCCCGAGATCTCTTCCTGCGTCATGGAACGGTATCCCCTTGCCGCCAGCGCGTTTTCCGCGTCGTCGGTGTCGCCGACCCGGAAGATCATATATGCGTGGCGCTTGTCGGAGGAACCCAAAAAAGCGTACATATATTCGATATTGACTCTTGTCTCATTGAACACCGCCAGCAGTTTGTTCAACCCGCCCGGCTCGTCGGGCACCGCGAACGCCAGCACCGGGGAGAAGTTGGCGATAAAATTCCCGTTGCGCAGCACGTTCGCCGCCTCATACACGTCATCGACGATCATGCGCGCAATGCCGAAATCCTTGGTTTCCGCAAGGGACAGGGCGCGGATATCGATGTCGTTTTCCGCCAGCAGCGCGGTCATGTCGCTGAGCTTGCCGGGTTTGTTCTCAAGAAAAACCGAGATTTGTTTTATACTCATTCTGCCGCCCTCCCGTTATATTTTACGCTTGTCGACCACGCGCACGGCCTTGCCTTCGCTGCGGGCGATCGTCTTGGGCGCCACCAGGGTGACCTTCGCCTTCAGCCCGAGCATGGACTGCAGGCCCGCCACCAGCTGACGCTGCTTCTGCTCGATCTCGCCGATGTTGTCGGTGAACATTTCGGGGGTCATTTCCACCTGAACGTCCAGCGTGTCGGTGTTGTTGACGCGGTCGACGATGATCTGGTAGTTCGCCGCGTAGCCGTGGTTCAGCAGCACGGTCTCGATCTGGCTGGGGAACACGTT
>CACYHJ010000511.1 GCA_902774165.1 Oscillospiraceae bacterium | reverse complement strand
GTCGCAAACTATTTCGGCGATGCTTACGACGCGGTATGGGAAGCCGACGGAACGACCCTTGCCGACAAGGTCGTTATCAGGCGCGCGTATCACGTGAGCGTAAACGACGCCGAACACGGTACCGTCACAGCGGACAAAGCGACCGCATTCCGCGGCGATATAGTCACGCTGACGATCACGCCGGACGAGGGCTGCGAGCTCGAGTCCCTGACGGTCCGGACCGCCGGGGGCGAGACCGTTACGATCACCGGCAACGCGTTTGCCATGCCCGCCGACGACGTGATCGTCACGGCGAGCTTCACGGCCCCCGCCGATCCCGATCGGGAGGCCGCCGACGCGGTGATCGCGAAGATCAACGCCATCGGCACGGTGAAATACACGAGCGCGTGCAAAAAGAAGATCGACGCGGCGAGAAGCGCATACGACGCGCTGACCGACGCGCAGAAGCGTCTTGTGACGAATTACAAAACGCTCACCGACGCCGAAGCGCGCTACGAAGAGCTCAGAGCCGCCGCCGAAAACCCGACCGGACCCGACGAGCCCGCGGGCGACGGCGTCTGCAAGTGGTGCGGCAAGGTCCATACTGGCTTCTGGCAGAACATCGTCGGCATCTTCCACACGATCCTTTACTTCTTCGCGCATCTGTTCGGCACGAGATAAAACCGCGCCGAAAATGCTTTATTTTCACGGACCGGGACTTTGTATTAAGTCCCGGTTTTTACTCCGAAAACAAAAAAACGGCGGATCGCGCTTTATTTCGGAATGTCCGATGCGGATCCGGGAAGAAATCCGAAGAAAAAACGCGCTCGGTATTGCAATTCCGGAACGTATTCAATATAATGGTAGAAAACATAAACGAAAGGAAAATAAAAATGAAAAAAGCAATCGTTATCATACTGTCTCTCGTGCTTGCTCTGTCCCTGTTTGCCGCCTGCACGAAATCCGGCGGCGATCCCGCGCCCTCGGAGAATGCGCCCGCGGAGAATACGACCGCGGCAGACGTTCCGTCATGGAAAACGATCGGCGAGGCGCTGGCGCTGAAGGGGGAAGGCGAATTCCAATCCGCCACCCTCGGGAAGGCTTTTGTTCTTGTGTTTGAGAAAGACGGCGTTTATTGGCGCGTGATCGCTGAGCTCACCCCGGAACAGCACGACGCGCTCTTCGCTTTGGATATCCTTGACGAGAATCATGACGATAAAGAAAAAGAACTGGTTTCACCTCTCACGGTCACAAAAATTGAAAACCTGAACGAAAAGAAGCTGTCCGACGACGACATGACTGCGCTGGTCGGCAAGACGGGCGCGGAGCTCCTCGGCAGCGGCTGGACGACCGGTATGGGTCATAATCTTGACAGCATGGAATTCTATTGGGAGTACGGTCCGTTCGCGTACATCGTCACGTTTGAGAAGCAGGAAGATCTTGAGAATACCGATGATTTCGACGAGGAAGCCGCGGTCGCTCAGCTGAAGGTCGCCTCCGTCACGTTCGACGGCCTCGGCAACACCTGCACGGACATCCCGGAATATCTTGAGGAGCCGGCGGACGATGCGTAAGAAGCGGCGATCGACGTCTGCCTGATCAAGGACGGCGAGGTCATCGCCGACAACGACGATATGATCACCGAAAAGGAGATCTTCGCCGAGATCCACAAGCGTCTTGCGGACTGCGGCTTTATTCTCCGGTATCCCGAGGGCAAGGAGGACGTCACCGGTTACGGTTACAAGCCATGGCACTTTCGCTATATCGACAGCCCGGAGATCGCGCATGAGATCATGGACAGCGGACTGACGCCGGAGGAATACCTCGGCGCCGTTCCCGATACGACGGAATAACCTTACAGAATCATAAGGACCCCGCTGCGGCTCTGCAGCGGGTCCTTTCTGTCTTTTCTGTTTCCATCCTTCTGTCCTACCTTTGCTGAAAAATACTGCTATGATAGGACTGAATCTTGATACTTACACGCTCTCCTCTTCCCTGCCTGAGTCGTTTGACATTGTGACG
>CACYHJ010000510.1 GCA_902774165.1 Oscillospiraceae bacterium | reverse complement strand
CATCATCGGGATATTCCTCGCGGTCAGATGGACCCGGTATTTCCTGACCGTGAGGACGACCCTGGGAGAGATGGAACAGCTGATCGGCGCCCGCAGGTACGACGCCGCGGCGGCGCTCTACGAAAAGCTCAGGCGCACGGCGCCCGAATTCGCCTCGGACGCCTCGCTTCTGAAAAAGTACAACGAGGCGGTGAACCGGCAAAAGGAAAAACTGGCGCAGAGCAAAGCGCGGGAACAGGAGTTCGCCCGCCTCATAAGCCAGATCGGAGTCCTCCTCGAAGAAAAGGACATCCTCGACGTTTCCCAGGCTCTGGACCGGCACTTCGCCGACGCCCGGAAGATCGCGGAAGGACAGCCCCGGAAAATGCTCGACACCTTCCGGGAGCTCGAAACCTCCATGGTCCGGCGCCGGACCGAGCTCAAACAGAAGCGTGAAAAGGAATTTCTCGACGCAAGTTCCGCCGCCGTCAGCGCACTCAACAAACTCGCCGGAACCATCGACGAAAAGGATCCCGCCGCAGCGGAACACGCCGCCGACATGCTGAAAAAGGCGTTCGACGCCAAGGTCCGGCAGTTCATCTATGTCCCCGCGGCCCTGAAAAACCGGGAGATCAGACGCGTGGCGGACGCCCGGGCGAACTTCGACGCGGCCCTGAAAAAAGCTCAGGCCCTTCACGACCTCAAGTTCCCCCGGGACTTCGATTCCTACGCCAGGACGCTGGAATCGATCCGGTATCAGGAACCCGCACTTGCCATGGAATACGCTCAGGCGCTGGCCGCCCTGCCCCGCTGGAAGGTGGAGTTCGAAAACGCCCGGACCGTGCTGCCGACGTCGGCCGAAAGTCTTCTCCGGACCGACGATCTTCCGGGCGGTCTGCTCAAACAGGACTTCGACCGCATCCTCATGAACCCCGTCCGCAGCCCGAAATTCATGACGTTCTTCGCCACTCTGCGGAAAATGGACAATTACCGGGAACTGGCCTTCACCGACGTTTCCGGCGGCAAGTACTTCTTCTACACCACGGGCAAAGTCACCGTCGAAAGACTGCGCCGTCCCCGGCGGGCGAACATTTCTTCGTCTTGAACGTCACCTACAGCACCGGCGCATACAAGAACATCCACATCGACTTGACCAAAGAGCTCCGCGCCCTGCCCACCGGCGGCGTCATCAACCTGGAACTCGACGTGGACGATTTCCCGCCGGAGGGCGGCGAGACGGGAAGCGGCGGCTTCAACGCCCTCGTCCAGGATTGGGACGAACATACCGGTGCAGTAACGATAGTAAACTGATTGATAACAATTTAATAAACCAATTTAATTTTATGCGTATGAAAAAGATTATGATTCTCGCGGCTATCGCGGCCATCGCCGCCACCGCCTGCACCAAGACTTTCGAAGCCGTCCAGCCCCAGGGCTCGGCCGTCGGTTTCGGCACTTGGGCCAACGTCCTCACCAAAGCCCGCACGGAAGGTTCCAGCACCTTCGTCAACGGCGACGACTTCAACGTTTACGGTTTCAAGACCATCAGCGCGGCCAATACGACCGTGTTCGACGGAGACGTCGTCTCCTATGACGGCACGGACTGGACGTACAGCGGCCTCCGTTTCTGGGACCCCAATGCGACCAGCTACACGTTCTACGCCGCCTCCCC
This sequence comes from Oscillospiraceae bacterium, assembly GCA_902774165.1. Taxonomy (GTDB): domain Bacteria; phylum Bacillota; class Clostridia; order Oscillospirales; family Acutalibacteraceae; genus RGIG2774. Next base: position 364 of record CACYHJ010000510.1, on the reverse strand, counting down.
GGCCGGTCTGCTCGCTTCGGCCGATGCACAGACGGGAGCATTCACCAGCAGTTCCGTCACCTTCGCCGGCAACGACAACGATATCCTCGTCGCCGACAAGAAGATCGTCGCGAACGCCGACTTCAACAACCCGGTCAACCTCTCGTTCAACCACATCGCCTCCCTGGTCGACTTCAAGGTCAAGAAGCACTCCGAGATCGCCGCGTCGACCGTCGCGGTGACCAGCTTCCAGATCAGCAACATCGACAGGGTCGGTACCTTCTCCGTCGCCAACACCTATGCGAGCAGCAACCATCCTGACGTCACCTGGAGCGCGACTGCACGCGGCGCCTACAGCAACACGAGCGGCGTCACTTCCGTCGCG
>CACYHJ010000509.1 GCA_902774165.1 Oscillospiraceae bacterium | reverse complement strand
ACCTCAAGGCCGGCGGCGACATAACGATCAATTCCGGCGGATTCTTCATCTTGCGAAAGGAACCCCCTGACTTTAAAAGATTTTTTATATTATACAACTCCGGCATGGATTCGTCAAGTATCGCGCGAAAACGAGAAAAAAGGAAGCGCGAAAACGAGAAAAAGGGAAGCGGCGTTTAAAACGCCGCTTCGAAGGTGGTTTTGCCGTCTGCGCAGGAGACGGAAATTTTGCCCTTGTGTCTTTCCGTGACGGACTTCGCGATGGCGAGCCCGAGCCCGAACCGGTTTTCCGCCGTGCCGGTGCGCGCCTCGTCCGCTCGGTAGAACCGCTCGAAGATTTTTTCCCGCTGGGATTCGGGAATCGGGTCGCCGGAATTCGTGACCCGCAGCGCCGTTCTTTTCTGTCCTTCCCTTTGCAGCGAGACCAGCACCGTGCCGTTTTTTTCGCTGTGCTTGACCGCGTTGTCGATCAGGATCGAGCAAAGCTGCTTGATCTGGGCCTCGACGCCGTGCATTGTGAGGCCCGGCTGAATCTGCGATTCGATCAGGATGCCCTGCTCGAACGCCACGCCCTCAAACGTCATCGCGATGCCCTCCACGGCGGCGCTCAGGTCGAAATCCGCCATGACCGCGGCGGTTTCGTCGGCGTTGTCCAGCTTCGCGAGGGTGAGCAGGTTCAGCACCAGCTCCTTCATCCGCCCGGTTTCCGAGCTGATGTACCCCAGCCACTTGTTTTCCCCGATCTCGTTTTCCAGCATTTCCGTGTTGGCGGCGATCACCGTCAGCGGGGTTTTCAGCTCATGCCCCGCGTCGGAGATAAACTGCTTCTGCTTTTTGAAGGACTCGTCCACCGGCTTTGCGATTCTGACCGCGATCACCCTGCCGATCACGATCGCGGCGGCCGTCGTCACAAGAAACAGCAGAAGCGAAAAAATCAGGATGCTGTTCATCGACTTGACCGTCTGGGCGCTCTCGATTAGCACGACGACGTCGCCGGTCACGGTGTGCTCCTTGCTGTAAAACAGCCCGCCGACCATGCCCTCGCGTCGGTTGTTTTCCCTGATCCGGTCGGCGTATTCCGCCGCCTCCATGGCGTCAACGCCGATCTCGCCGTCGGTATACGCGGTTTTAAAGCCGCTGACGGAATAGACCACAGCGTAATAACCGTCCGGGGAGATCACGTCCGGCGGCTCGTTGCGGGAGGGAAACATCGAATCGAACATATCGAACCGCTTGGCGATCCTGCCCGCCGTGGCGCAGGCGGAATTGACAGAGTTGTTCAGGGCGATCACGTTGACCACGACGAGCTGCGCGAAGAACAGAATGCTCAGCACGACGGCGATCGCCGCGGTGATCCTGTTTTTTAACCGTCTGATCATTTGGATGCACTCTCCATGATGTACCCGACGCCGCGGATCGCCTTCACGCTGCAGCCGGCGACGCCGATGAAGTTCATTTTTTTGCGGATAAAGGAAATATATACCTCTACGTTGTTATATTCCGCCTCGCTGTCGAAGCCCCAGATCTTTTCCGCGATCTGCTCCCGCGTCAGCACCCGCCCGGGGTTGCGCATGAAGTATTCTGTCAGCTGAAATTCCTTTGCCGCCAGCTTCATGGTCTTGCCGGTTGCGGGGCAGGAGAGCTCGCAGTTCTTGACGTTGAGCTCCATGTCGCCCGCGCCAGCAGCTCCTTCATCTCAAAGGGCTTCGTCATATAATCGTCCGCGCCGTAATCAAGGCCGGTGACCTTGTCGTCCAGCTCCGAGCGGGCGGTCAGCATCACGATGTGGCTTGAGATTTTTTCCCTGCGCAGCGCGTCGAGCACCTGAAAGCCGTTCATCTTCGGCAGCATAACGTCCAGAAGGATAATATCGTAAATACCCGTCAGCCCCTGGTCAAGCCCGGCCTCGCCGTCAAATTCCACGTCGACGGTATAATTCTCTTTCTGCAGCGTCGCCTTCAGCACGTCCGCCAGCGCGTATTCGTCTTCAACGATCAGAATTCTCATAAAATCGCCGCCTTTTTTCAATTGGTTATTTATTATTATATCACAGATCCTTGAAAAAAGCTTGAAAAATTGAAAAAAAGGATATACTGTAATGAAACGTCAATCATTACCCTTCGGGCGGAGAAAAACCGCTCGCCCGGGTTTTCGGAAAATCCGGAAAAATCGAAAAATTTAAGTTTTTTCAATCTTTCTTTAAGCTTTCGGATGTAAACTGCATCCCAAGAGGTCGGGGAAGACCTCCGAAACAATAATCTGCAGAAAGGAATTGCGAATCATGGAAGAGAACAACAATTATTACCCTTATAACCCCGAAAACGGCGCAGCCGTCAATCCCGGGCAGACGCCCGCGCAGGGCGAGCCTTCCGGCGCGGCGGAGGACGCGCAGCTGTTTAACGCAGACGCGCATCAGTACGGTTCGCAGACCGGACCGATCAACGATAACAACGTCTACGCTGCCCGGCAGGACCCCGAACCCCGTCAGGATCCGCCGATGTTCAACGCCCCGGTATATCCCGGCGCGAACGAGCGGGAGAACCCCGGGCAATACGGCCCGTACGCCGCGGCGCGTCAGAACGCTTATCCTTACGCCGGTCAATCCGCGGCCCCCGCGAAGGCAAAGAAAGAAAAGAAGCCCCATCCCTTTGTCAAAAAGCTCGGCGCCGCGGCTGCGATCGCGCTGGTGTGCGGCCTTGTGGGCGGGGGAGTGTTCCGCCTGACCAGCGGGATCACGAAGCAGAACGTCGCCGGCGGCGGTCAGGTCTCCACTGTGATCACCACCGCAAAGGGCTCCGACGAAACCTACGACGTTTCCGAGGTGGTCAAAAACGTGATGCCCGCCATGGTATCCATAGATATCACCGCGACGCAGACCGTGCAGAACCCCTTCTCCTTCTTCGGCAGCAGAAGCTACGAGCAGGAGGTCACCGGCAGCGGCTCCGGCATTATCATCTCTCAGACGGATACGAGCCTGTTTATCGCCACGAACAACCATGTGATCGAGGACGCGAATTCCATCACCGTCACCTTTGTGAACGATAAAACCGCCAAGGCGAGCGTCAAGGGCACCGATCCCGACGCGGACCTTGCGGTGATCGAGATCCCGCTTGACGAGATCGACAGCGCGACGCTGGAGGAGATCAAGGTCGCCGTGATGGGCTCCTCCGATGCCCTGCAGCTGGGCGAGCCCGCCATTGCCATCGGCAACGCCCTCGGCTACGGCCAGTCCGTCACGGTGGGTCACATCAGCGCCCTGCAGAGAAAGGTTCAGCTGACCGACCGCACCATGACGCTGCTGCAGACTGACGCGGCCATCAACCCCGGCAACTCCGGCGGCGCGCTGCTCAACAGCAAGGGCGAGGTTGTCGGCATCAACTCCGTCAAGTATTCGTCCACGGACGTTGAGGGCATCGGCTACGCAATTCCCATCAGCGACGCGATCCCCATCATCAACGCGCTGGTCAACGGCACCGCGCTGCCCGAGTCCGAGCAGGCGTATCTGGGCATCAGCGGCATCGACGTGACCGAGCAGTATCAGCAGAGATTCGGCCTGCCCGAGGGAATTTATATCGAAGAGGTCACCGAAGGCTCTCCCGCGGAAAAGGGCGGCATCCGGAACTACGATATCATCACCTCCTTCGACGGCACGAAGGTTACGACGATGGATGAACTTACGGACCTGATGGAC
>CACYHJ010000508.1 GCA_902774165.1 Oscillospiraceae bacterium | reverse complement strand
ACCGTGACCTGGTACAACACCAACCGGATGCTCAACCCGAAGGACGAGTTCTATCATCCCGAGGTCACCGGGCTGAAAACCGGCAGCACCGCGAACGCCGGCAGCTGCGTGATCGTTTCTTTCACCTGCCGGAACAGGGATTATATCGCGATCGTCCTCGGGGCGCCGTCCGATAAAGACCGTTATCAGACCGTCGAGGCGCTGATGAAGCCGGTCCGGTAGCGCAGCGCGTCCCGACAAACCGAAATCTGGATCGCATTTGATCGGTATTTGATATTTACACGCAGACGGTAATGTGATATAATAAAAGTCAAACAGATCAAAGGGGATCATCAATAATGCCGGACGATACCAACAGCTTTGCGCTCGAATTCCGTCTGCGCGAGCTTGACCGGGATCTTCATAAAAGATTTACCGACTGCGTCTTTGTCCTTCAAAGTATTTTATCAAATTATAAGCTGCTGTTTCCGGAATATACGGACCACTCCGAGCTTCATTCGATCACCGTGATTCAGTTCTGCAACACGCTGATCGGCGAGCAGCTCGATCGGCTCAACAAAAACGAGATCTACGTTTTGCTGGCGGGCTGTTATTTCCATGATACGGGCATGGGGATCACGCAAAAGGATTTTGAGGCGTTCTCCCGCGAGATCAATTTCGGCGACTATTTTGAAAAACATCCGGACGCGACTCCGGCGGAGCAGATCCGCGATTTCCACAACGAGTACTCCGGCTTGTTCATCCGGAAATACGCGGAATTGTTTGAGTTTCCCAGCAATGCCCATCTTGACGCCGTCATTCAGGTGTCAAGAGGACACCGGAGAACGAATTTGAAGGATGAAAGCATTTACCCGCTCGCGCTTCCGACGCCGGACGGCGAGACCATATGCCTGCCGTATCTCGCCGCGCTGCTTCGTCTGGCGGATGAAATCGACGTGACGGCTGCGCGGAACCCCCGTCTGCTTTACGATCTGGAGACGATCACGGACGACCATCAGCTCTTTGAGCACAAAAGGCATCGGGCGGTCCGGGATCTGAAGATCGGCAGAGACGCGTTTGAGCTGATGATCGACGACAGCGACCCCGCGATTTTTGAAATGATCCGGCGGATGGCGGATAAAATGCAGCGGACCCTCGACGCCTGCCGCGACGCGGTCAACGGCCGTACGCCGTTTGAGATCACCCAGAAAGAAATCCGCCTGCGCGCAATTTCATAACATTCAACGACGATAAAGAAAACCGCGTTGCACGCCGAAAACGGCTGTGCGACGCGGTTTTTTTCGGGTGTAAAAGAACGCCCGGAATCCGTCGGGATACAGAGAAAGAGGCTCGCGCAAAGATCGGTCTGCGGGATCGGGAGGTTACGGATATACGACCTCGAATTCCTCGCAGACAACTTTTGTATGCCCGTCAAACTCCAGATGTACGGAAGCGAGTTCTCTGATCAGAAAGCTTTCGTGAACCCTTCGCCAGTATTCCAGCGACCGGTCGCCTTCCCCTTCTTTATACGCGTGCGATTCCGGGACTTGATCAAATTCGGTCACGGTGACCTTCAGCGTCCTGATGATGCAAAGCGCCTCTTCCCTTGAATTCAGGATGATGCTGTACTCGCCGGGCTGCGGGATCGGTTCGTTCTGGATCTCATACAGGTCATATGCCGAACAGGTCGCGGTTTTGACGCCCTGTAAAACGAGCTGGGCCAGCTTGTCCGGCGCCTCTCCGAACGCCCACGCCTCATATTCGCCGGTCAGGCCGGATTTTTTCCATAATTCTTCCGCCGTCATGTCTTAACTCCTTCTTACCGGACCCCGATTTGTCTGGATTTTTCTGATCAACTGTTTTATATTATTTCACCAGATGGATTCTGCGAAAATCCCCGCGATTGCCGGGGAAAGACGGTCAGCCCGCGATGCGGCCGAAAGAGAACAGCCGCTGAAAGAAGAGAATCACGGCGTTGAAGAAGGCAACCGCCTTCGCGATGAAGATGAACGGGCTGCCGGCGGGCACGCCGACGTCGATGAGGTCGTC
>CACYHJ010000507.1 GCA_902774165.1 Oscillospiraceae bacterium | reverse complement strand
TTGAGGAACCATCTTCTGTGGCCGAGCGCGCCGATATTGTTGTTGTCGGAGTCCGCGATCCACATATCGATGCATTTGAGCAGCGGATCGAGCTTCGGCTCGACGGAGCCGAGCCGCGCGATGTTGCTGTGGCTGGTGCCGTAATAGCCCACGTCAAAGAAATCCTTATCCATATCATAGGGCTTCGAGGGATAGTGGGTCATCAGGTTGTTCGCCGCCATGACCACCGCGCCGCGCTGGCAATACGGCTCATATTCCGTTTCATAGCGCACCGGGTTCAGGCCCGCAAGAGCGCGGTAAAGGTTCAGACGCTGCAGCGTAACGTTTTTGGAGAGCTGACTGACCGCGCCCGCCTGATACGGAGCGTGAGAGGAGGGCATCGCGGCGTAAAGGTTCTGTATGGAGGAAGCGGGGATATCTTTCATCGTGTTGATGATCTCTCGTTTGCTCATCACATGCCTGCCGGTCAAGCCTGTCGTAAGAAAACCGCTCGGGGAGGAGAACGGCACGTCTGCGCCTTCCAGCTCCACCGCCGGGCCGGCAAGATCGACAAAATCAATCCTGTTGTTTTTCGCGTAGGTTTCCGCAGCGGAGCCGCCGTAGCCGACGATCACGAAGCCGTCGGTTTTCCCGCGGATATTGTATCCCACCGCACGCGCTTCGATTGTCTTGACGCTTGCGGGGATCGTCAGCTTTGTAAGACCGTTGACGCGTGTGAACGCGTCCTGCCCGAGCGCAACGACCCTGTGCCCCTGCAGCGTGTCCGGCAGTTCATACTGATCTGCCTCGCCGGTGACGGAAATAATCGTCAGGTCGCCGGTTAAACGCGAGATTTTGAACTGCATCTGCAGATTTGCGAGCGCAGCGCTGCCGCTGAAACGGAACGGAAGGAAAACGAACGCCGTGATTGCAATCAAAAAGAAGCAGACGAACCGATTAATCGATTTTTTCATTCTGTTCAATCCTTTCTTTCGGTATTGGTCTCATGCGTCAGTTCGCGACGGCAATCGTCTTTCCGGAAGCCGGTTCAATCTTCGCTGCGGCGCGGAGGATCATCCGCGCATCGGCGGATGCGAGCTTGCCGTTTTCATCGACGTCGGCGGCTCGCACGGTCGGCACGGTCGGCAGGTCAAGCTTTGAGGCAAGCCGCAGAGCGGCGCGCGCATCTGCCGCGTCAATCCTGCCGTTGCCGTTGACGTCGCCGAGCAGAATATGACGGAAGCTGATCTGATCCCCGGAGGGAGCGGCGATCTCCGAGAGCGGCACGCTCTCCTCCGGCACATCCGCAGGCGCGGTTGTGCGCGCCTCCTCGGGCAGAATGCCCGTGCCGGGCGGCGTTACGACGGGGGCTTCCTCGCCCTGCTTCACGCCGCAGTTTTTGCAGACGCCGTTTTTGTTGAATTCATGGGGAATCGGCGAGGTGATATGTGCGACAAGATCAAGGAATTCGTCGCTTCTGCGGTCGATCTCCCGCGAGGTCTTCCCCTCGCGCACCCATGTGGTATAGCAGTAGGTGCAGTAGCACAGGGCAGTGATTCCGTCGTCCAGCGGCGTTTCGCCGGCGGTCGGGTCGAGCCATTCCGCGGCGCAGGTAGGCGTCGTGCGGTAGAACACGAGCCGGTGCTGCTTCGGCTGCAGCGTGAACTCGGTAATCTCCGCCATTTTTTCGTTGAAGTTTTTCCCGCAGGCGCCGCAATGGAAATGCCCCACGGTGCCGGATTCGTAACAGGTGTTCGGGATACCGTCGTACCATTCGAGCAGACGGTGGTTTTCCGGGTCGACCGGCGTATATTCGATTTCGTTGACGCCGCAGCGCGAGCAGACGCGCAGAAGCTGCCCGTTGGTGACGCAGTCTGCCTCAAGGGCGACTGTCGCCGCGCCGAAATCGTGGCCGAGCGCGGGAACCGTCTCGGTTTTGATCTTGCCGCAGCGGGAGCATTGATACTTCAATTCGCCGTCCTCGGTGCAGGTCGCCTCCGCCACGGTTTCCTCCAGCACGAAGTCGTGGCTGCCGATCGCGGGGATCGTCTGC
>CACYHJ010000506.1 GCA_902774165.1 Oscillospiraceae bacterium | reverse complement strand
GCTTTCTGTTTCGGATCCGCGGTATTAAATTTTTACGCTCTTGAGAAAATCCAGGGCGGAATACCCGCGTTCGGTCTGCGTCAGGATATACCGCTCCGCCGCCGCGGAAATCTCCCGCAGATGCTCCGCCGGCGCCGAAACGGAAAACGCCGCCGCAAGGTCTCCCTCCGAGATCCTGCGCATGATCCCTATCGCAGCGGCAGACAACCGGACGCCGCGCACGTTCCGTCCGCAATCCGGGCAGAAGATAACACCCTCCCGACAGTCGAGGATCATGAACTGCTCCCCGACGACGCCGCACCCGGCACAGCCGCCGAAATCCGGCGTATATCCCGCGCATCCCGCAAGACGCAGCTCGACCACGGTCTTGATCAGATCCGCGGGTCTTTTTTCTTTGGATAAGAAATACAGGGCGTTGAGCAGCAGCCGCAGCGGCTCGTCCCCGGCGTCCTCCGGGGGAATCAGCTCCTGCGCCAGCTGCGCGAAATACTGCGCGAGCGAGAGCTTCACAAGGTCCTGATTCAGATCAAAAAAAACCTCTTTGACCGCCGCGTCGGTGATGTTCATCGCGTCGTCTCGGCCTGTTTTAAAAGTAAAGTCGGCGAAGCAAAAGCTTTGCGTCCCGGAATTCAGCCGGCTCTTCGGCCGCCGCGCTCCTTTGGCAAATGCGCTCAGCACACCGTGGTCCCGGGTCAGCACGGTGACGATCCTGTCGCTTTCCCCGGTATGACGAAGCTTGAGTACAAGCCCGTCGGTGCTGAAGGTATTCAAGTCCCCCATAAATCATCCGTCCAGACCGAAATTATGGATCAGGCCCTCCCGGTTGCGCCAGTCTTCCTTGACCTTGACCCAGCACTTGAGATTGACCTGTATTTCAAAAAACCGTTCGAGATCCTTCCGCGCGGCAGTGGAGATCGCTTTGAGCATCGCGCCGCCCTTGCCGATGATGATCCCCTTATGGCTGTCCTTTTCGCAGTAGATCACCGCGTCGATATCCAGAATATCCGCGTCGTCCCGCTCGCTGAACCGCTCGATGGAGACCGCCACGCCGTGGGGCACCTCCTGATCGAGGCGCAGCAGCATTTTCTCCCGGATCATCTCCGCAGCCAGCACCCGTTCCGGCTGGTCGGTCAGGGTATCGTCCGGGAAATAATGGATCGACGGGGCGCTCAGGGCCTTGAGCTCCTCCAGCAGCGCGTCGATTCCGTCGCCCCTGAGGGCGGAGACCGGAACCACGGCTTTAAAATCACAAAGCTGCGTCAGCTTCACGATCAGAAGCGCGATCTGCGCCTTATCCTTCACCGTATCGGTTTTATTGATCGCCAGCACCACCGGCGCTTTCGTTTGCTTCAGCCGGCAAAGAAGCTCCTGCTCCGCCGTCCGCAGCTCCGTTTCCGGCTCGACGACGAACAGACAGGCGTCCACGCCGCCGATGCTCTCGTCCACCGCTTGCACCATATGTTCGCCCAGCTTGGTTTTCGGTTTGTGAAACCCCGGCGTGTCGGTAAACACCAGCTGGATATTGTCTTCGGTGGTCAGAATCCCGGTGATGCCGGTGCGCGTTGTCTGTGGCCGGGGCGAGACGATGGCGATCTTCTCCCCCAGAAGCCGGTTCAGAATTGAGGACTTGCCCACGTTCGGGCAGCCGACAATGGCGATAAACGCCGATTTTGACTCATTCACGATATAATCTCCCATCAATCCACGGGATAATAGCTGCCGTTGCGCGGCAGGCCGAGCCGGGTGAGCACCGCCTCTTCCTTTTCGCGCATTTTGATGCGCTGCAGGCCGCCCTCCTCATGGTCATAGCCCAGCAGGTGCAGCATGGAATGGGCTGTCAGATACGCCACCTCCCGCTGCAGGGAATGGCCGTATTCCTCCGCCTGCGCCACCGCGTGCTGCATGGAGATCACAATATCGCCCAGCAGCTTCGCCCCGGTATCGGGGTTCACGTCATATACGCCGTTCTCCCCGAGAGGGAAGGACAGCACGTCCGTTGATCGGTCGATGTTGACGCTGATCTCCGCCGAACCGTCGAAGTCCTCCAGCACCAGGGTCGCGTGGCAGGTCTTGCGGACAAGAAGGCGGATGCCTGCCGGAATCTTGACCGCGTTCTGGTTGTTGCTGATGATGACTTTCACTTTCTCTGTCATTTTGGACCTCCTTACCGCTTCTGCGCGGCTTTTTCATATGCCTTGATGATATCCTGAACAAGACGGTGGCGGACCACGTCTTTTTCGTTGAACATCACCGTTTCGATATCGTTGACGTTTTTCAGGATCCGCAGCACGTCCACAAGGCCGGAGCGCTTGCCGTCCGGCAGGTCGATCTGCGTGATGTCGCCGGTGACGACGATCTTGGAATTGAAGCCCAGCCGCGTCAGAAACATCTTCATCTGCTCCGGCGTTGTGTTCTGCGCCTCGTCGAGAATGATGAAGCTGTCGTCCAGCGTCCTGCCGCGCATATACGCCAGCGGCGCGACCTCGATATTGCCGCGCTCCTGATAGCGGGCGAAATTCTCCGCCCCCAGCATATCGAACAGCGCGTCGTAGAGCGGGCGCAGATAGGGGTCAACCTTGCTCTGCAGATCGCCGGGCAGAAAGCCCAGCTTCTCCCCCGCCTCCACCGCGGGCCGGGTCAGAATGATGCGGTTGACCTCCTTGGCGCGGAAAGCGTTCACCGCCATCGCCACCGCCAGATACGTCTTGCCCGTGCCGGCAGGCCCTACGCCGAACACCACCGTGTTTTTTTTGATGGCCTCGATATACTTTTTCTGCCCGAGGGTTTTCGGCTTGACCGGTTTTCCCTTGGAGGTAATGCAGATGCAGTCGGAGGACATGGCTTCAAGCTTGTCCTCATTCCCGTCCTCCACAAGACTCATCACGTAGCGCACGTTTTGCTCCGTCAGCGCCTCGCCTTTATTAATCAGCGTCAGAAGGCCGTTGAGCGCACGGGACGCGGCGTCGACGCTTTCCTCGCT
>CACYHJ010000505.1 GCA_902774165.1 Oscillospiraceae bacterium | reverse complement strand
AATTATGCCCTTCGGCGCTGAGCGAGAAGTTTGTCGCGTTGTTGGTCAGCACCACGGCGAAGCCGGTCTCCCCGCGGTTCTGCCACCACCAGTTTTTGCCGGAGCAAACCACCGCGCCCTCCTCCAGGGATTCGTCCAGCTTCAGCCAGACCGCGACGGAGAAGGAGCCGGAGCCGACGCCGATCCCGTTTTCCGCCACCGCGTATCCGGTTACTCCGAATTCGCCGCAGGCGCCCCGGACGCCGTTGGAATAATATTTGATGTGATTGACCTCTTTGAAATCACAGCCGCCGGTCTCGTCCCGGATCCGGTCGTCAAAGAACATGGCGAGCCTGATTTTTTCCCTGTCAAAGAAAGCGCAAAGCCCGTCGGCGCCGTCGAAGGCGGGCGTCGGCTTGTTCTCCGGCGTCAGCGGCTCCGTGTTCTCCCGGCGATAGGCGGCGTATTCCCACGGGAAGACCCCCTCGGGGACCTGAGAGGAAAAGCCCCCGTCGTCATACGCCGGCAGCTCGGCGCCCAGCGCATACAGCACGATGGCGGCGATATCCTTGGTTCGGGCGTACCCGATCTGCGATTTCACGACGCCGGGGCCGCGCACGCCGAGGAAGACCTTGCGCTCCGTCTCGGTGAAGGTCCCGTGCCCGCGGCGGATGCCGCCGTGGTCCGCCGTGACCACAAAGAGCGTGCGATCAAGGATGCCGGCCTCTTCGTAAGCATCAAAGATCCGGCCGATCAGGGCGTCCGCGTGTTCCACGGCCTTGAGATATTCCTCGCTGCCGTAGGTTTTGCCATGGCCCGCGCCGTCCACGTCGTCAAACTGAACGAACAGGAATTTCGGCTTCTTCGCGACGCGCTCCACGATCAGCGGCGTCAGCGCGTCGTCGTTGTCCGCCGTGGCAAGGTCCACGTCCACGTCGTGCTCCACGATGCCGTGGTTGATGGGGTTCCAGTTGACCGCGCTGGCGAGATACGCGTCCGGATACAGCGCGCGCAGACGGGTAAACACCGAGGGCAGGGCTTTGTTTGTGTATTCATTGGCGCTGATATAACCGTTGGTCAGCCCGTGGACCAGGGGCGTCGCGCCCAGAAGCATCGCGCCCCAGTTTTCGGCGCTGATGGTCGGGTTCATGGACAGCGCTTCATAGGTCGTCGCGCCGTCGGCGAAGATCCGGTCAAGGTTCGGGGTGTTCGCCTGCCGATTGAACGCGCCCATGCCGTCCACGCCGATCACGGCGCAGTAATCGTAAATGATCCGTTCCAAATGCTTTGCTCCCTTCAGGAATAAACGATGGTGGTAATGCTCTGCGAAGGACACTTCACGAGAGGAAGCGAGATCCCGCTGTGGATATTCTCAAGCGGAGCGTCCGCCGTTGACTGCCAGACCTCCGACCTGAATTTGCCGAGTTCACTGACGACGAAATTGCGGTCGTTCCCTTCGTTGACGATCACCAGCACGAGCTTCCCCTCGGGGGTTTTCCACGCGCTGATGTCAAAGCTGCGGGAACCGTTGATATAATTGCCTTCGTCGTCCTTTTCAAACGTCACGTCGCGGATATCCTGCGAGGCGCGGATGCGCACGGAGCCGGCGGGAATGAATTTGCTGTAATGGGCGAGGGCGTAATAACGCTGACAGACCTCAACCTCCGCGCCGCCGTCGCTCATGGCAAGCAGGCCGTCGGACCACTTTGTGCCGTCCTCCCGGAGGCTGTAATTATTGACGCCGGTCCAGGCAGACCAGGAATTCGCGCCGGTCAGCTCAAGATCCTGCGCGATGATGCGCGCCGTGCGCATGGCGCCGCCGAAATCGGAGATATCATGCTCCAGCGGCAGCTCGCACCACTCGGTCATATCCACCGGGAACGGGTAATTCTTCCGTCGCTCCAGTAACTGTGGTAGGCAAGGGAGCCCAGCACCCCGGCAATGTCGGGGTCCGCCGTGAGAAGGTCGAACCACTGCGTGGTCTCGTCGCCGATGGCGCCGCTCTCCGGCGCCATGAGCTTCACGTCAAGCCCGCTGGCCTTAATGGCCGCGGCGAACACCTTCATCAGCGCGACGATCTCATCCGTCTCGTAATGGCAGCCCTCCTGGCCGACCCAGCCGCCGCCCCAGGACCACTGAGGCTCGTTGATGGGGCTGATATATTTCACGGGCACACCCTTGTCGATAAAATACTTCGCAATGGTGATAAAATAGTCGGCGTACGCCTGATAGTTTTCCGCCGGCAGGTTGGAGAAATATTCCTCCGTTCCGCCGGTCGCCTGGCCGGTGGCAGTCATGGAATAATGGGGCGAGTTCGCAAACAGCACCACCGTGTCGACGCAGCCGTAGGAGAGCGCCAGATCCAGCATATGCTGCGCCGCCGCGTCGCGGGTGAAGTCGTATTCATACGCCCCCGTCGCCTCGTTGAAATAATAGAAGCTCTCCGTCGCCCGGTTGCCGCGGATGCGGCTGTCGGGGTTCTCTTTTTCACCGCCGCCCACGTTATAGCGGTAGATATTCAGGCCGAGACCATCGCGGCTGAACAACAGACGCGCGACCTCCCCGGCGTTTTCCGTCGCGCCGATCTCCTGCGCCCACCAGCAGGCGGAGGCGCCGAAGCCGGAGACCGTCTGATACTCGACGCAGGGGTTGACGATGACAGACACGTCCGCATTCTGCACGAATTTTCCCTTCTCTTTTCCGTTTGACATCGCAAGGATCTGGATCATGGTGATCAGGATGGAGATCAGCCGCTTCATCAAAAGGACCATAAAATTCTTCCTTTCCGCATATCATATTTTAACCCGCAGCGCGGGAAGGTACCGCCGTTTTACGCGTCCTGCGACATTGCCATGAGAGCGGTCACGTCGGCGCTTTTGCCGATCACCACCACGCTGTCGCCCTGAGAAAACGCGTAGGAGGCGCCGGGCATCGCGCGGAAATCTTTGCCGTTGCGGATCGCCACGATATTGACGTTATATCTGCGGCGCACGTCGATATCTATCACGGTCCTGCCGACCCACTCCGCAAGGATGGGGACCTCATAAATGGCGTATTCCGTCGTCAGGGGGATATAATCGAAAATATTCTTGGAATTATACCGCACCGCCAGCTTTTCGGAGATCTCCCGGTCGGGATCGATCACCTCGTCCGCGCCGATCTTATGCAGGATCTCGTTCTGGATCTCGTGGTCCGCCACCGCGACAACCCGGGGCGCGCCGTGCTTTTTCAGAAGCGTCGTGATCACAAGGGACGCCTCAAAGTCTTCATGGACCGTCACGAACACAAGGTCGAAATCGTCGACGCCCAGCGCGTCGATGATCTCGTCGTCGGTGCAGTCGCCGATCTGCGAGTCGGGAAAATCGGAGGCGAGCCGCTCGATTTTCTCCGGCAGTTTATCGATGATCATGACCTCGTTTCCCAGCTCCTGCAGTTTTTCCGCAAGGCAGCGCCCGAAACGGCTCATGCCGATGACAAGTACGGATTTCATAACAGTAATTCCTTTCACCCGATCAGTATTTTTTCCGAGGGACGCTCCAGCATCACCTTTCGTTTTTTCTCCGCGAAGACGCTGATCATGGACAGGCCGCCGATTCTGCCGCCGAACATCAGAAGCACGATCAGGATCTTCGTCGCGGTGTGGAGATGCGGCGTGATGCCCGTGGAGAGCCCCACCGTGCCCATCGCCGAGGCGATTTCAAACAGCCCCTGCGAGAGCGTGACGGGCTCCATGGCGCAGATGGCCGCCGTCGCCGCGATCAGCACCAGCACGTAGACGTGCACGATCGCCGCGGCCTGCTTGATGGTGCGCTCCTCGATGCGGCGCTTGAACACGGTCACGTCGCTGACGGTTCTGCCCGCGTAGAACGCGGAGGCAAGCGTGACCGCCACCGTCGTGGTTTTCAGGCCGCCCGCCGTGGACCCGGGCGAGC
>CACYHJ010000504.1 GCA_902774165.1 Oscillospiraceae bacterium | reverse complement strand
CCGCACAATTCGGGCGTGCGGATTGCGCAGTAGATTTTTTCGTCAGATTGTACAGAGTCTCCGCAGGCAACCTGACGGTTGTCAAGGAGAATCTGTGCAGGATGACGGAACAAAGATGGGGCAAGACGCGCATTCGTATTTGTGCGGTGTTGCCTTATTTCCCGCCGCGTTTTCTCGTTTTTCCGCCCCGGATGACGCGGAATTTGCGCAGCTTTTTATCATAACGAACGCCGAGGAAGAAATAAATGACAATAAACGCGGCGATCGCCAGCACCAGCAGCAAGAGAACGGGAGAATGCGCGGCGTCCTTCGCGACGCCCACGATCACGCCCCGCAATTCAAAGGGCAGATCGTCGCCGGTGGCGATGTTGATCACCTCGATCACCTGCTCGCCGTAGACGACCTCCGCCTTGCCCACGATTTCGCCTTTCGGGCAGGGCGCCTTGACCTCATCCTCCGTCTGATCGTCAAGAATCCGGAATATGACGCTGTCCGTATCCGCCTTGGCGGGCAGCAGCATGGACAGCTTTCCCGCGGGGACCAGCCGCACATGGTCCGTCGTATAGGAGTAGCGCACGGGCAGCTCTCCCACCGTCTGGGTCGGGTTCGCGACCTCGCAAAGCTTGATGTTGCGGAAGGTCCAGCTCAGCAGCGTCTTGCAGTCCACAAAGGCGAAATTCTTTTTCTGCCCGGTGCCGCCGGCGCCCTCTTCCGGCCCCCGCATCACCACCGCGACGTAGGAATACCCGTCTTTGGTCGCCGTCGCTGCGACGCACTTTCCCGCCTGCGACGTCTGGCCGGCTTTGATCGAAGTCAGATACTGATAATAATAAGCGGGATAGCCGCTCTGAATCATGAGATTCGTGGTAAAGATGCGGCGCTCGTCATACAGCTGCGTGGCCTGAAACTGATAGACCGCCGTCATGGTGATCTCCCGGAACAGGGCGTTTTCAGACGCGGCCTGCATGATGATCGCCATATCCTCCGCCGTGGTATACTGCCCTTCGGCGTCAAGGCCGGTCACGTTGACAAAATGCGTATTCGCGCAGCCCAGCGCCCGCACGTATTCGTTCATCATATCGACAAACGCCTCCACGGAACCCGCCACGCCCTGGGCGAGGGTAATGGAGGAATCCGCGGCGGAACGGATCAGGATGCTGTATAAAAGATCCAGCACCCGCACGCTCTCGCCCCGCGACAGAAACATCGTCGCGCTGCCGGTATTGCCCACCATCGAGGAGATATTCTGCGGCACGGTCATGGTCTGGTTCGCGGGATCCGCCACGTTGTTGAGCACGACCGAGGCGGTCACCACGTTCAGCAGGCCCGCCGGCGAACAGGGCACGTCGGCGTTCTGGCTGAACAGGACCGTACCGTCGTTCATGCTCTTGAGGTAATAGATCCCGGACATCACGTCGACCTCCGTGTTATACGTCGGCGCGGCAAGCGCCCCGGCGGAAAACACCGAAAACAACAGAATCGACAGCAGCAGAGTAAACGCTCTTTTCATATTCACGATCCCATCTTTTTTTCTTTCGTCTTTTCTTCCCCGGCCGGCGGTTATTTCAACGGCAGAATTCCGGTGAAGACCGCGGTTTCACGCGCGGAAACGTTTTTATCGGTATGCATACTGCCGAAAAACCATTTTTTATATTTACACATTTTCCCGATCTCGTCAAAATATGTATTCAGCGAGGTAAAGAACGCCGCGCCGCCGTTTGCCGCGCCGAGGAATTCCTTGGTTTTCTGCATCGGCTCGTGGGTCAGGATATAATCGACGCTCCAGCCCGCGTGATCCAGCGACTCCCTGCCGTGGAGCATTTCCTCCCGCGTCGGCATTTCCTCCCGGAACCACGTGCCGCTGCCGACGCGCATCGCACGGTCCGGGCTTTCGCCGCCGCCGAAGGTAAAAATCTTCTTGCCGCGGAATTCATACACCTCGCCGCGCATGAGATAACGCAGGTTGCCGGAAATATGCCGCGTATCGCCGCCGTTCCAGCGTTCGACAGGGTACTCGTTCAGCAGCTTGAAGTTTTCATGG
>CACYHJ010000503.1 GCA_902774165.1 Oscillospiraceae bacterium | reverse complement strand
GCTGGTGACCTCGCAGACATAGGTCTGGGATCCGGTCTCGGAGGTGTCGAGCCGGTACTGGCTGCCCGTCGCGCCGCTGATGGGTGCGGCGTTCTCATACCACTGATAGCTGGCGTTGAAGACCTCGCTCACCTGAACCTCAAGCACGGCGTTCTCGCCCTGCTCGACCGTGGTTTTGCCCGTGATGCTCACCTTGGGCACGGGCAGCGCGGGTGCCGCTTCCACGGTGAAGCTGAACGGCTCGGAGAAGGCGTAGGTGACCTCGCCGGTATCGCCGTTGTTGACTGCAAGGCAGTAGTAAATCTTTGACCCCGCCTGCGTGGTGTCGGGCTTGAATTGGCCGGAAGTCTCGCCGCCTATGGGCTGATCTCCCTCATACCACTGATAGCTGACATTGTAGCCGTTCTGCACCTGTGCCGTGAGCACGGCGTCCGCGCCCTGCGTAACCTTCGCATCGCCGGATACCGTGACCGAGGGCGTAGGCAGCGCGGGCGCCGCCGCTTCCACCGTAAAGGCAAACGGCTCGGAGAAGGCATAGGTCGTCTGGTTATATTCATCGCTGTTGACAGCAAGGCAGGTGTAGTATTTCATTCCGGCGACAGAGGTGTCGGGACGGAACTGGCTGTCGGTCGCCCCGTCGATCGGCTGGTCGCCGTCATACCACTGCAGGCGGACGTTATAGCCGTTTTCCACCTGCGCCGTGAGCACGGCATTTTCACCCTGCACGGCATTGCTGTTGCCCGAAACGGTCACCGAGGGCGTGGGCAGCGGAAGAATAACCGGTTCCGGGATCGCGGGCTGTCCTGCGGGCTTTGAGGTGTCCGCCCACTCCTGCGTATACTGACCCTGGTCTCCGGACTGTTCCCCGGGCGCGAAGGGATCGACCCACTCCTGCGCGGGTTCCGCCTGCTCTTCGACCCATGTCTGTTCAGCTTCCTCTGCGGGCTTTTCCGCCAGCACGGTCACGTTGACAAGCCGGATCTGTCCGTCCCAGAGGGCAAAGACAAACTCGCCCACTTTTTCGGGCTTGCCCACCAGATAGAGGTAATACGTCTCGCGATCCCTGTCTGCGGGGTCGATTTCATTCTTCTTCGGCTCCGGCTTCCGCCCGGCCTTTTCCAGGCGGATTTCCTCGGCGACCTCGAGACCGTCCTTCGCGTCGGGTATCCTGACTTTTTCCTTGCGGATCTCGACCTTGCAGCCGTCAGGCAGGGTGTTCTCGTCGACCACCATGGCGTTTTCCACGGTCTCGCAGACGCAGAGCTCCGTTTTCTCATCCACGACGCATTCGACAAAAAGGACGTTTTCCAGCGGGAACGTACTGTTTCCGATCTCGATGCTGTCGCTGTTCCCGTCGATCAGATTCCGCAGGGAAAAGCCCCCGATGCCCGAAAACCAATCCGCCGGGAAGGGCAGCTCCGCCGCCAGCGCGAGGGGCGCCAGCGACAGCGTCAGCAGCAGCGCAAGCGCCGCCGCAAGCAGTTTCTTCTTTTTCATAGCTTATCCTTTCCGAAGCCGGCACGAAGCCGGGCTCTCAAAGAAATACCGTGCCGCGCAGTGCGGACGCCGGCGTTTTGTACCTTCATTCCACTGAAAATGATGGCACAAAAACCGCCTTTTGTCAACAGATTTGCGCTCATGGGAAAATGTTCCTTACATGGGATAGGACGCGGGAGTCGAAAAAAAGTTCCCGCCTTTTGTTGGCATTTGCTCCCGACTGTGTTAATATATAGGAAACGCTTCAATCCCCGTGTCATGGCTTCGCGTCAGTGAAGGATCTCCATGATTCTTCCCCGCTTCACGCTTCAGAATGACGCGCTCGGAGAGTAAGGAGGGTACGTAATGGCTTTTACTCCCTGGTACAAGGATATGGTCGTCTACCACATCTGGCCCCGGAGCTTCTGCGACGGCAACGGCGACGGGATCGGCGACCTCTACGGCGTGCTGTACCGCCTGGATTATATCAAGAGCCTCGGCGTGGACGCGATCTGGTTCTCGCCGCTCTACCCCTCCCCCAACGCCGACTGGGGCTACGACATCTCCGAT
>CACYHJ010000502.1 GCA_902774165.1 Oscillospiraceae bacterium | reverse complement strand
AGCTGTGTTCGTCCGTCTTGGAGGTATTGGCAACGTAATCTATGACCTTTCCGAGCTCGCCGCTTTTGATCGGCCAGATCCGTGTGACCGCCATCAGAACAGCACCTCACATTTCGCGCAGACGGACTCATTCAGTTTGTGTTCAAGCTCGTATAAATCATCCAGAGCCTGCCGCAATTCGGAGCTGTTCATAAAACCTTTCGCGTTGATTGCCCTTGCAATCTGATTGAGATTGACGCCGATTCTTCTGATCTCCGCAATCAGTTTCCCAAACTCAAGCGGCGGCTTCCCGTAGACGATCTTGTATTTCAGCAGTCGCCGGAACACTTCGGATTTGGAACAGTTCAGCGCCTCACAGAGTCGCAGGAGCTCGTCTTCTTCCGACTGATCGAGCCGAACGTGTTCGTTAAAAATACGATTCATTTTTTTTAACAACTCCCTATTTTTTCTTTCTTTGCCGGGAGCGTTTTCCCGGCAACAAGCGGATTTGTAGCACAAATCCAATGCTTGCTAAGACGATACCATGCAAGAATACCGCCTTCTGTCCGGTCAGTTTTCAGAGGAAACGATCTCGTCGATTTTTGCCTTCGGAATCACCAGAAGGCGGCGGTTCTTCTTTCCGATCTTTACGATTTTCGTCGGGTTGCCGGCGCCGTCACCGTCTGCGATCCCCTCCGAAAGGAGCGCCTTGCAAAGACCGTTTTCGGAAACTGCGAACCCCTCGCCCTGATCGTCGCAAAGTTTTTTTACTGCCCGGTGAGAAAGCGTTTTATCGAAGTAGTAATATTCGTCGTCCTCATATCCGATCAGGCGCTGCGGATCGAGCGTCGGGAACTCTTCACTGACCTCTTTACGCGCGATCCCGACAGCGCCGGAATCGACGAGAGATTTAATCTTGCGAAGGAACTTATGCGTCGGCTGTTCCTGTTCCGTTCTGCTCTGCTGTTCGGCAGCGACGGCGAGGAGCACATCGTCAAATTCATCCAGTATCGCGGCTTTCCCATCCGGTAAAATACATTGTTTGGCAATCAGAAAATCACAGAAGAATTCATAACCGAGGTGCAGAGAAACGAGGTCGTCAAGGAGCCGATCACGCAGGTCGATCTGCTTTTCTTTTGCTTTTTCGGTAAGTAATGAGCGTAAGTTTTTACAAAAGGAAATAAGTGTTGTGACGAATTCCTCTTCCGCTTTTTCACCTGTGAGATATTCTTCTTTGATCCATTCGGTGTACTGAAACATCATGGCGGAAAGGATCCCGTCCGCCGCAAGCTGCTGATAATGCGAAAGCTCTGTGTTGTTCACGTCATTCCTCCCGAGTTCCAGCGTGATGAATCTCGCCGTTCCGCTTTCACCGACGTCGGGTAAAAACTCCGCCGTGATGATCGCGTTGCCCTGCGGATAACGGTCGGTCATCGGTTCGGAATTGGCGTTCAATCTGCCGCGTCCGACGCGGTTACCGTATGCCCGGAAGATCATCTGCGCACTTGAATTCATCTGTGAAGCGTCCTTTCCTGAACTGGGATGATAATCGTCGATCACGGTCAGAACGTCTTTCAATGCGAAGCTCTGACGGATGATACTGTTCGCCGTATCGCGGAAAGAAAGCGGAAGCTCCGTTGTCGAAAACCGACCGAAAAAAGAACAGGTCAGCGCCGCAAGTGTACTCTTTTTGGAACCGGTTTTCCCGCACAGCATCAGGATCGTTTTCGGTTCGTGCTGCGCCTTTTTCAAGAAAGAATTCAGCGGCGAGAGGAACGCGAACGCGACAAGCGGCATCATCACTTTCTTCTGCGCAACTGCATACGGCAACGCAAGTGATTTGATCACAGCGTCGGGATTTTTATCCCGAACAAAACCGTAAATGCCGCACCGACCATCCAGACGGACGGTGTGCTTTTCATCCCCCGGCATCAGAAATTCCCACTGACCGTTGATGTGTTTCCAACCCGTCGCAGCGTAGACCTTTTTCTTCTCGGCGTACTCCGCCGTGGACTGCAAAAAGTATCGGATCCGATCCTTTACCGTCTGCCCGGTTTCGAGATTGAA
>CACYHJ010000501.1 GCA_902774165.1 Oscillospiraceae bacterium | reverse complement strand
GGTCTCCCGGTCCACCAGCAGCTGCCGCACGCCGGAATTCGACAGCTCGGACCCCTCTTTGTGAATCACGATAAAACGATCGTCTTTTTTGCTCAATGTTCTGACTCCTTTCGTTATGTGGGTAAATTCTGATTTAACGGCAGAGCCGTTGAATCAGAATTTACAGTCATTAGGCAATAGGCATTAGAATTTGTAAAATATACCCTCTGCGTTTTATCAGAACGAAAATGTATGATATACAATCGTAAATTTGACAATTAAAATCACGTTATTTCCGCTGCGTATATTTCACTGGCCCTAATGCCGAATGCCGATTGCCTACTGCCTTAAAATTCTGATTTAGCTCCGCTAAATCAGAATTTACCTTTCGTCTCCCTCACGATTCCCATCACCTTCGCAAACGTATCCGCGATGGTCTGCGCGGTCTCGGGACCGGTGGAATTGGTCTCTTCATAGTGGCGCCTGCCGAACTTGTCGATTCCCCGGTCGAGATAGGGCTTGTCGGGCGACAGCAGGAAATCGTTGGGCGGCAGCACATAGCCCAGCTCGTCGTCCGCAAGGCCGCAGATCAGCAGATTTTCGTCCCCCGCCAGCTCCGTCAGCGGCGCGGGATTGACCTCGCTCCCCTTGCCCGTGGCGGATTCCTCCGCGCTCAGATACCCGCCGTAGGCAAGCTCCGGGAACAGCTCGCAGGGAAGAAACAGCGTTTTCACGCCGCCGATCTCCATATAGGTCATCTGCGTTTTGATCAGCGTGTTCGCGTCGTCGGAGCGGTAACGGTCCACCTTGATGATGCCCACCTGCCCGGCGACGGTCAGCAGCGGGTTCTCCGCCTTGACGTAAAAGGGCTGGGTGATGCGGGAGATCCTCGGGGCAAGCTCCGTCTCCTCCCGGATCGAGATCGCGTATTCTCCCAGACGCGCGCCGATGTTGCGGGTGGATTCCAGCAGGCGGTGCTCCTTTCGCAGCAGATTTTCTTCGTCGATCTTCATGGAGATCATACCGCCGATCGCGCCGACGGCGTACAGCGTCTGAGCGCCGGTCTCATTGCGGATCTTCTCCCGCAGATACCCGGGGAAATCGGCGGAAACCAGATGGTTGCAGCCCTGCAGAGACTCGGAATGGGACGCGAAATTGAGCATCCAGATCTCCCGGGAGCCGTCCGCGGGAACAAAGCGGAACCGGGACAGCCGGTCGGAATAGACCTCCGGCGTGCGGATGTCCTCCTGCATGTCCGGGACCCTGACGCTGCCGAAAAACAGTTTTCCCGGCCGGCGGTCCTGATACGCCGCCACCGACGCGCTGACCGCAGCATCGATCATCAGACGGATGAATTTCGGGTTCCGTCCCGTCAGCGGCAGCGGCCCCCAGAGGCCCATGGTATCAATGCCGGCGTGGTTGTGGGTGCTCGTCACGGTGACGCCGCGGCAGCCGGTCAGCTCCCGGAAATCCTTCAGCGCGTCCTTCAGCGCGTCCACGTCCTTGCTCAGCAGGCCGACCACGTCCAGCGTGAGGAACAGATTGCCGCCGCGCCCGGTGCCGTCGTCCAGCCAGACGGCGACGGCATACTGCGGATCGATCACGCCGCGGGCGGGGTTGTTCTCCCCGTAACCGGCGATATAATACTTTTTCTTTTCAATATCCTCCGGCAGGAACGGCGCCATGCCGAAGCCCGCGGTATAGCCAGATCCGTCCCGGTCGGGATGGTCGAAGGTCCCGTCCGGCAGCTCAGCTGCGGGCGCGGCTTTGCCGAAGCCGTTCACGGTTCCCAGCGCGGTATTCAGAAGCTTATCGGTAAATTTCATCACACTCACCCTTCAGTTCCGTCATTTTTTCGGTAATGCACGAGCCGGTCCTGTCGCCCAGGCTGATCAGCTCATGGTAATGGTTCGCGAAATCGCCGAGGATATAATCGTTATCCGGCACGATATAACCGATCGCGTCGTTGGCAAGCCCGAAGGCGTGCAGCCCCTCGCCGAAGATTTCACACAGGGGCGGGTACGGAAAATCCGTCCCCCGGAACGAGCCGGAAGCGGTCAGGGACGCG
>CACYHJ010000500.1 GCA_902774165.1 Oscillospiraceae bacterium | reverse complement strand
CCCATCCCGAACACGGTAGTTAAGCTCAAACGTGCCGAAGATACTTGGCGGGCAGCTGCCCGGGAAATAGGTTGTCGCCGACACAGGCCGCTCAGAAGAGCGGCTTGTTTTTTTATCTCCTTTTTCTTTACAAACGCGGAATTTATGGTATACTGGTAATCAGAACGATATTATTATGAGGTGATACGATGAAAGACGAATACGCTGCTTTGTTTACCCCGTGGAGGGTGGGAAACGTCGAGATCAAAAACCGCATTGTCCTCGCTCCCATGGGCGGCACCTGCCTGTTCGGCTGGATGGAGCCCTGCCATTTCGACAAGGAGGCGGCGAAGCTGATCCTGAACATCGCGAAGAACAACGCGGGTCTGATCATCCCCGGCATCGCGCCCGTCCGCGACGTGATGGGCAGGCGCTGGCTGTATACCAATCAGAAAATGTTCCGGGAGCTGAAGGAGTTCGTCGCCGAGCTGCACCGCACCGGCGCGAAGATCTTCATTCAGCTGACCGCCGGCTTCGGCAGGGCGATGGCGCTGTCCGATCCGCTGGCGATGCTGGCGTCCAACAAGGTGCTCAACAAGCTCGCCTCGCCGTTCCTTGATATGGAGTATCAGACCGCGGCGCCCAGCCCCCTGCCCAACCGCTGGGCGGACATTCAGACCCGGGCGATCACGAAAAAAGAGATCCATGACATCGTCTACGCCTTCGGCGAGACCGCGCGTCTGTGCCGCGAGGCGGGCGTGGACGGCGTGGAGGTCCATGCGGTGCACGAAGGGTATCTTCTGGATCAGTTCACGCTGAAATACTGCAACCGCCGCACGGACGAATACGGCGGCTCCTTCGAGAACCGTTACCGCTTCGCCGTGGAGATCGTCGAGGAGATCAAGGCGAAGTGCGGCAAAGAATATCCCGTTTCGCTGCGGTATTCCGTCGTTTCCAAGACCAAGGGCTTCCGTGAGGGCGCCGTCCCCGGCGAGCGTTACCGGGAGATCGGCAGAACCATGGAGGAGAGCGAGAAGGCCGTGAAGTACCTGCAGGAAAAGGGCTACGATATGCTCAACTGCGACAACGGCACCTACGACGCGTGGTACTGGGCGCACCCGCCGGCATATATGCCCCTCAACTGCAACCTGCGGGACGTGTCTCACATCAAACAGTTCGTGGATATTCCCGTGGTCTGCGCGGGCCGCATGACCCCCTCCGCCGGCGCGGAAGCGGTCGCGGACGGCAGGATCGACGCGATGGCGGTGGGCAGGCAGTTCCTCACCGATCCCGCCTGGGTGACGAAGCTGATGGCGGACCGGGAGGCGGACATCATGCCCTGCATCTGCTGCCACAACGCCTGCTTCGATCTGACAAGATACGAGGGCCACGGCAATATGCAGGATTTCGGCGACACGATCCATATGTGCCGCTGCGCGCTGAACCCCGAGACCATGCACAGCAATAAATATAAGATCGTCCCGGCGAAGAAACCGAAGAAGGTCGCCGTCATCGGCGGCGGGATCGGCGGCATGGAGACCGCGCGGGTGCTGAAGAAGCGCGGCCATGAGGTGGAGATCTATGAGAAAACCGGCGCGCTGGGCGGCGTGTTCATCGCGGCAGCCGCCTCGGAGTATAAAGAAAACGACCGCCGTCTGATCGAGTGGTACAGAAGACAGATCGCGCTGCTTAAGATCCCGGTGCATTACAATACGGAGATCGCGGACCCGGACGCGCTGGACGCGGACGAGGTCGTGGTCGCCACGGGCGCGGCGGCAAACCGGCTGCGCATGCCCGGCGCCGAGCGCGCGCTGGACGCGGCGGATTTCCTGCTGGATCCCTCAAAAGCAGGGGAGCGGGTCGTGATCATCGGCGGCGGCCTGACCGGCTGCGAGATCGCTTACGATCTGTGCCTGGAGGGCAAAAAGCCCGCCATCGTCGAAATGAAGAACGACCTGATGGCGGTGAAGAATCTTTGCCTTGCCAATTCCAGCTTCCTGCGGGATTATTTCAAGGCCAACGACGTGCCGGTGTATCTTGAGGCTGCCGTAACGCAGATCGGCGGCGACAGCGTCACGGTCCG
>CACYHJ010000499.1 GCA_902774165.1 Oscillospiraceae bacterium | reverse complement strand
GGAAACACGATTGCTCGTCGATTCCTTTTTCAGATCATCCAGATCGCCCGGTTTCGGCTCGACCGATTTCACTTTCCGCTTTTCCGCAAGACAGTAGTCCACGTTCTGGCGCTGCGTATTCACCTTGTCCTGCGACAGGAATTTCTGCGGAGCAAGGCCCGCCGTCCAGAAAATGACTTCCGGCAGAAGTTTGTCCGCGCCCGACGTGTTCACAACCGTGTAGGAAACGTCCAGTTCGTATGTGCCGGGCGCAAGGAAAAAACGCTCCGTGATTCTGAAATCGGGGATTTCACGCGTAATTTCCAGCACCGAACCCGATTGATCCGACTGCTTTTTGACCGACGCGTTTTTCGCCGCCGCGGAAAAATCGCCGGCATCGAATGTCCGCCTTGCCTTGCCTTCCTGCCGGAAGCAGAAAAGCTCGTCCGAGCCGATCTCCCGTCTGTAATTCTTGAGGGTTGCGGAAACGATCTCGCCCGTCCGGTCTTCAAAGGTGTATTCGATCCGGTCGTTCTCCAAAACCGGATAGGAGGAAACGGCCGCCGCGGACGCTTCCGGTTTGGTCTGCGCCGACACGTTTTTCGCCGCCGCGGACGCTTCCGGTTTGGTCTGCGCCGACGCGTTTTTCGCCGCCGCGGACGCTTCCGGTTTGGTCTGTGCCGAAGCCGCATCCTTCCGGGCCGTTCCGTCAGTGAGCATCCGCTCGGCCTGCAGTTTTTCCAGCTGTGCTTTTCTGGCGAGTTCATTGGCAAGCCGGGCCTGCTCCGTGCGCGCCTGTTCCGCCTGCTTTTTCTCCTGATATTTCGGATAGAAAAACGACCAGCCGATCAGAATCGCCACGGCGATTGCTATGACGACGACGGTTTCCTTGTCAAATTTCACTGTTGAGTTTTCCTTCTTTCATAATCGCGTTCTTTCCGGCGCTTCGGAGGAACAGGATCGTATCCGGATCCGCCGAAGGGATTGCAGCGGAGGATGCGTCTGAATGCCAGCCAACTTCCATAGAAAACGCCGTGAACCATAATTGCTTCCGCCGCATACTGCGAACAGGAAGGGGTAAACCGGCAGCACGGCGGCAAAAGCGGCGAAATCAGTTTTTGATAGAGCACAATGGGAATCAAAAGCACTCCGGACGGCGTCAGGAATCCGCATCCGCGCAGGCATTGCCAAGCACTTTTGCCAGCCACGGAAGGAGCGCTTCGAGATGGGTCTTCACCGTCTCCATTTTTTCGAGGCAGATCCTTCTTCGCGGGATCATGACAATCCGGCATGGGGGAAACCTTTCTTTTGAAAGCCGGAACGCCTCCCATAACAGACGTCTGGCCCGGTTCCGGACTACGGCGCGCTTGTCAAAACGGCGGCTGCAGATGATCCCGCAGCGCGTTTCCTCTCCGGAAGCCGCAGGTACGGCTAAAAAGATAAAAAGCGGATCGTTCCATTTCAGCCCGGAAGCCTTGAGGGCGTTGCGGAACACCGCGGCACAGGCGGGATCCCGGTAGCACTCGTCATAGCCCAGATACTTGATCCGCTTGGAGAGAGTGTACTGGCCCACGTTTTTCGCCTTGATGTTCTGCCACTCGGTGACGATCTTGTGGTTCCAGCAGGCGGTGGGGAGAAAGCAGAAGTGGTCCAAAGTTTTGACCGCCATAGCTGATGTCTCGCTGTTGTGAAGATTAAACGCATGATAATGAAAGCGCTCTGTCTCCAACTTGATGCAATCAGCACACCACGGGCAGTCTAAACGAAAGCCTATAGGCTTCGTACAGCCAAAAGAAGACGAAGAGTGAAATAAGAAATTTGTGCAATTTGGCAGGGATTTCCAAATTTCTCTGCCAATTTCTTTTGAGTTTCAGAAATATTTCTTATCTTTGTCCCGTCTTTACTCTCTGAAGCAGAAAGCCTAATGCTGAAGCAGAGTGGGGTGGAGACCTAATTTATAGGAAAGCGTTATCTTACGCTTTGTCTTTTGACTCCAAGGAATCTGGCAGTTCCAAAACTAATTGTCAAAAACAAAGCAACGGGTGATGCTCATTGGATGTGTAATACCTTACAAGGTATCTGCATA
>CACYHJ010000498.1 GCA_902774165.1 Oscillospiraceae bacterium | reverse complement strand
GGGCTGGACGAGATCGAACGCGGCGACGTGGTCGGCGTGAAAAACGTCTATCGCTCGACACGCTGTCTTGATGTCATGTTGAAACTGCTTGATTTCGTCGCTGAGCCGTTGGAGCACTGGCAACGCGTGCGGCTTCACATCGGCACGTCGGACGTGCTTGCGCGAATCTCCATGCTCGACGGCCGGGAACTGCTCCCCGGTCATACGGCACCGGTGCAGCTGGTGCTTGAAGAGCCGGTGGCTGTGACGATCGGGCAGCGGTTCATCATTCGCTTTTACAGCCCCCTTCGAACGATCGGCGGTGGTGAGGTCCTCGTGCCGTATGCGAGCCGTCCTTCGGGAAAGCGCGGACGAGACGCTGAACGCGATCATATCCTGCGTCTCACTTCGTCCGGCAGCCGCGAGGAACGAACCGCTGCCGTCGTCGCAAGCGAAGCTCAGTGTACGGTGAGCAAGGCAATGGTGCTGACGCAGGAGCGCCGTGAAGACCTGGAGAAAATCCTGGAGTCACTTGAACAAGCCGGAAGGCTTATTTATCTCCGCACAGGCGACGGCGTCATTTTCTCGGCTGGTTATTACAAGAAAATCGCAGAGCGACTGATCGGCACTGTTCGTGATTATCACGAGAATAATCCTCATCAGAAAGGGATTCCTGCTGACACGCTGCTGACGGAGGTTTTCTCCGAAGAAGATCGTAAAACTGGGCGCCTGCTTGTCTCAAAGCTTACTGATGAAAAGAAACTGCGGCGAGATGAGGACTTTATTGCTTTGCCGGAGTTTGCCCCTGTCAGCGACACGTTTTTCAGCGCCTCGCGTGACAAGCTGCTTTCGCTCTGCCGCGTGGCAGGATGGGAGCTGCCGCTGCTTGACGATCTGGCGAACGCGTGCGATTTGTCGGCGGCAGAGTTCCGCAAACTGGTCGATCATTTAAAGAGAAACGGCGACATAACGATCCTTGACGGGACGTTCGTGCTTGCGCTTGAGCTGCTGACTCCGCTTTTGAAACAGCTTCGCCAGCTGGAAGGCGGTTTCACCCTTGCCCAGGCACGCGACATTACCGGCAGCAGCCGAAAGTATATCCTTCCCGTGCTGGAATATCTCGATGGCCGTGGAGTGACGCGCCGGGCCGGCGAAAAACGCATCTTTATTCAGAAGTCGTAATTGTTCGGAGCGTCAAACAGGATTTCTGCGCGATCTTAACACGCGAAAGGCGGTCAGGAATGACAAAGGTTCCTTGCTTTGGCAAGCTCAATCTCACTCTGCGCCTGACGGGCGTGCTTCCGTCGGGGTATCATGAACTGTGCTCATTGTTCTGTAAAATCGGTCCAATAGACACCTTGACAATAAACACTTCATTGGCTGATAATGTCAGGGTGATTTTCAACAGGGCAAAGTCAGCACCTTTGGGGCGCAACATCCTCTTTAAGGCGATCGAAGCGGCAAGGGCGGAACGTGCTGATGTTCCTTTTCTGGACATGACGCTGGAAAAAAACGTTCCTCCTGGCACCGGGCTCGGCTGCGGCAGCGGAGACGCGGCAGCGCTCCTTTCATATCTGGCTGCACACGACAGCGCCGCTCGTGTTGGTGCCGACGTGCCGTTTTTGTATTCGTCGTCGCCGCTAGCGCTCGCGCAGGGGACAGGAGAGCGCATAACTGCGGTGGACGGCGATCTGTCGGCTCTTGAGGCTCTCGTCGTCATTCCCGAATGGCGTTGCCAGACGCCGGAAATGTATCAGAAAGTCGATCGTTTTTACGGCGGTGTCTGGCCGGTAAGCGCATCCGACGCACTCGCGGAGTCTGCGGCAGTGCTGAAAAATCTGTCAGCCGGCGTGTTCTGCGGACTTTTACCTAATGATTTTACTCCCGTCCTGCTGGAGGAATATCCCCTCTATCGGGAACTGTTTTCAGTTTTTGAGCTAGAGGGGGCCGTTGCCTGGGGCATCAGCGGGAGCGGCAGCGCGGCTTTTGCGCTCCGGCTAAGAAATGCATCGCCATTCACCCCCGATCTGCCGTGGATCGAAGACGTACTTAATTTCTCACTGGAAAGGTGATTTCCTCAATGAAAGGTCAGCGTA
>CACYHJ010000497.1 GCA_902774165.1 Oscillospiraceae bacterium | reverse complement strand
CCCGTGAATTTTGAGATCAAATACTACGTCAACGGTACCGAGACCGCGCCGGAGAGCATTTCCGGCGTGGACGGGCAGCTCAAGATCGAGATCAGAGCGAGCAATGCCGCCGTGCGCGAGGTGACTGTGGACGGAAAAAAGCAGACGGTGCATGAGCCGATGATCGTGATCGGCGGCATGCTGCTGAATGAGGCGCAGTTCTCCAACGTGCGTATCACCAACGGTAAAACGATCGGCGACGGCACGCGCGAGATCGCGTTCTTCGTCGGCCTGCCCGGTATGGCGGAAAACCTGGGGCTGACTGACCGGGATCTGGAGGATATCCGCACCAAGGTGCTCTCCGGCGTGGATTTCTCGGATACCTTCACGATCGAGGCCGATATCCACAACGCGCAGTTCGGCAATATGTATTTCGCGGCGCTGCCGCTTTCTTCCCTGCAGGGGTCTTTGCAGCTCGACGAAACGCTCTCGGGCGTTGAAGGTATGCTCTCCTCCGTGAACGAGGTGGTTTCCGCCGTCTACGCCGTGGATCCGCAAAAGCTGATCGATACGCTCACCACGAATTCCGATAAGCTCTCCACGCTTACCGGCCTCATCGGCGACGCGAAAACGCTGCTGGAGCAGAACCGCGCGCTGATCAATACGATCACAAAATACGCCACGCCCGAAAACGTCGAAAAGCTCAAAACGCTGGTGGACGACCTGCGCGGGCTGGACGTGGACCAATACGTGACGCTTCTGAATTCCGACGAGGTAAAGGCGTTGGTGAACGATGTGAACAACGTGGATTTCGCGAAGTATCAGGCGCTGCTCTCCAATCCGCTGTTCTCCGCGTTCTTTACGGACGTTTCCTCTCTGATGGCGGACGCCGAAACGCTGATGCCGCAGCTGCAGCGGATCTCTGCGGACGTGGAATCCGGTAAATTCAAAAAGGTGATCGACGACAGCGAGGCGCTTCTCCCCACGTTCAACGCGCTCAAGCAGGAGCTTTCCACGGGGGACGCGGCGAAGGCCGTGGAACAGCTCCCGCAGACGCTGCAAACGCTCTCGTCCCTGTTTGCGACGCTGCAGGAGAACCGCGAGGTGCTCGACACGCTTTCCTCTGTCTTCAGCGAGGAGAACCTGCAAAAGCTCACCGACGCGCTGAGCTCCTCCGACGACGTGCAGCTGAACGCCCTTTTGGAAACAGTTGCGGGGCTCACCTCCGATCCCGCGGGCGCCGCGTTGCGGCTGAAGGCGATCGCCGAAACGGCGAAGGAAAATCAGATCTATTCCACCGCCCCCGCCGGCATGCAGACCAGTGTGATGTACGTTTACCAGACCCCCGGCATCGCAGTGGAATAATATGAAGACATGAAGACAGGGGACGGTTCCTTGTCTTTGACGCGGGATCGATGTTCTTTCGTTCTCTGATCTGTTTTGTCACATTTTGAGGGTATTTGTATGGGACAACTTAGGGGTCAACCGGAAGGAAGAAGCCCGGCCCCTCTTATGGCGCAGGGTTTTCAGCCGTAAGGATCCCAGCAATACGGTCGGGGAGGCGCCCGTCGCGCTCCGCAGTTCAGCAAGCGCTGACCGATTCAAACCATTATCTCCCGAAGCTTCCGTATCGCACGGAAGCTTCTTTTTTGTGCTTGCTGAACTGCTCCCGTCCAAAACATAGTCGTGCGTCTTCGCTTGGGGCGCTCGTCGCACTCCTTGTTTTGTCCCGACTGCGTTTCGCCTTCATCCGCCACCGGCGGCGGCGAAGCCTCGTCACCTCGCGGCACAGCCGCTGCGGTCGAAGCTAAAAACACGCCACCGGCGTGTTTTCTTAACGCTTCGACAGTTCTCCAAGAGATAATCAGTTTCTGCTTATCCGCCGCTCACGGTTTCGTGGGCGGTTTTTTTCAGCGCAAGGGTTGAAATTCGGGTAGAATTTGTTTATAATTTAGATACCACTATGCGAATGACAGGCGAAGACAAGGAACCGTCCCCTGTCTTCAGACTGATTTCGAAACTGCGATGAAAATACATTCAAACAACTAACATTAGGAGAAAAAATCATGAAAGAAGAAATCAAGGAAAAACTGGAAA
>CACYHJ010000496.1 GCA_902774165.1 Oscillospiraceae bacterium | reverse complement strand
TGGGCGGCGTGAACGGCAATTCGACCTATGACCGGATCACGATCGGCGAAAGCCAGATCTTCGAGATCATGCCCGATTCCTTCGGCTTGCAGGAGGCCTCGAATATCTGGATGGTCGCTTTGAACAAGCGGCTCACGATGTACGACTGGGTCGGCTGCGAGATCGACGCCGGCGGCGACGTGCTGAAAAGCGGCTACGCCAACCCGATCTTTTATCTCAAAGGCAAATTCAAGCTGCTCGACAGCGGTAATTTCTGGCTGTCCGATACGCCCGATGTCCCCTCCGTCGGGCCGGGTGCGGCAATGCCTCGCCTGTGCACGTGGGCAAAGCTCAAAAATCGTCTGACCGGTGACGTATACGTCCATGTCAATACGCATTTTGACCATGTTTCGGAGGAAGCGCGCGTGCAGGCCGCCGCCATAGTCTCTGCGTTTATTGAAGAGCGTTTTTCCGATGTTCCGGTCGTTTTTACGGCAGATCTGAACACAACCGACAAGGGAGAAGCCTATGCGACAATGACGCAGAATCTGTATGATACTCGCCTCGCCGCCCAGGACTGCATTTCTTTCGGCACGTTCCACGGCGGTCACGACCCGAACCAGAAGGCCGATTACTACATCGACTTCGTGCTTTGCTCGGATGATTTTGATGT
Organism: Oscillospiraceae bacterium; assembly: GCA_902774165.1. Lineage (GTDB taxonomy): Bacteria > Bacillota > Clostridia > Oscillospirales > Acutalibacteraceae > RGIG2774. The sequence continues at coordinate 2,980 of CACYHJ010000496.1, read as the reverse complement.
CGCTGCTTACCGTACGGTAACAAAAGGGTTTAACGGCCGTTTTACTTCAGATCACTTCCCGATCTACGCAGATCTGAAATTTAAGAACGGATGAGCAGACAAATCCCGGTTTATCGCGCCGAATGCGTGTATCATTTTGGCGGACTTTCTATGGGTTATGTATCATTTTGGCGGACTTACACATCCAAAAGCCCTGAAAACACTGGGTTTTCAAGGCTTTAATGTACGGCGTCCTGTTTTCATCATCGTCGATGAACACCGTCGGGTCATAGCAGGCGGTGTCCGCGAGCCCCTGCTCGAGCAGCGGTTTTCCGAGCGCGTCGACGTACGGTCCTCCGGGGCCGTTCTCACTGACCGCGACGCCGGTGCAGCGCTGCTGGTCGCAAACATAGAGATAATATTTTCCGTTTCGTTCCGCCGCGTCAGTGGCGTAGCATTCATGATCCGTTCCGAGGAAGGTATCCTCCGGGCGAAGCGTAAACTCAAGCTCCCAGTTGACGAGATCGTCCGAAGAGAATACGCGCCAGTCGTCCATGCGGTAGACCGATTGCCCCGGGCCGTAATCGTGGCTGGAATACAGATCGGCTTTCCCGTCAAAAAGATGCACGTGCGGGTTGCAGACGCCCATATCGGGGAATACGCGTCAGAAATCGCCGCCCTCCGGATTGCCGTTGTTTCGGAACGTGTTTCTGATCTCATCGACGCTTCCCGCCGTCAGGTAGTAGGCGTAATGGTACGGTTCGTCGAATTTCAGGCTGAAAACGCCGAGCGGGGCTACGTAATTTGTGGAGTCGGCCTCCGCATCGGCGGAACCGTCATACAGATACCGGCCCGCGAGCAGAGACGTCGCCTTCGGCGTGAACAGCCCCACGCCGTAGCCGCTGTCGTCCGTCCACGCGTTTCGGTATTTCCGTCCTTCAGTTGGAACGCGGGTTTTCCGTCACAGAACGGCAGATCACGCTCCACCCGCAATTCGCCGCCGGTCCACGGCTGATCGCCGTCATAAAACCAGAAGCTGCCGAGGGCGCTGACGGCATAAAACGCCGGAAGCTCCTGGGATCTGTCCGTCCACGGCGTCTGAAGAAAATCCACCGCCGAATTCCTGACGGTCAGTCCCTTGTCCGTCAGCTGATACACGCTTGTGTAATACGTTTGCGTGAGCAGGCCGTTCTGCGCCCAATCGAGAGGACGGCAGACGACGCGGATCTCGTCGTCGCTTTTTTCAACGGCCACAAGCTTGCTGTTGTTACCGTACATGTCGCCGCCCTGAACGGGATTGTAGCCCCATACGTTACCGCCGAACACACCGTTTTCATACCCCTCGATCTCCGACGGTCCGTAATAGGACTGCTGCACAAGACGGCCGGTGTCATGACTGTTCAGTAGATTTCCGTAGTCGGCGTTCTCTTTGTCTTCAAACCATGAGAGTCCGCCGCCCCATTTCAGGCTGACGCCCACTTTGTAGCGATCGTTTTCAATGAACAAAACGTCGTCCTTCGGCGGCTGCTGCAGGCCGCAGGTGAAGTCCGAAACGCTGAGAACACAGCGTTCTCCTGTAACGATTGGTTCAAAACGCACCGAGATCAGGCGCGACGCGGTCCTGCGATCAAGATAACCGTCAAGCAGCATGGAGGCCCTGAGGGATTTCGAGCTCAGCAGCAGCTCTTCCTCAACGGTTTTGACCCCCATCCAGTAGGAGACGACAACGCGAACAGCCGTCGTGGTCTCATAAGAAAATGAGATGCGGTTGAATCTCATTGTTCCCGCGCTCGGCGGAACCGTTACCGTATAACCGTTTGTAATATCTTCGGCAGACAGGCTCAGCTCGGGAACCGATATTTCATTTTTCATCTCAATCTCTCCTCCGTACAGTCCCAAAAGCATGATAACGGACAGAAAAAACGATATGATTTTTTTGACAAATAACGCCATAGTTGCTCCTTTCCTGTTTCAGCAAGCTGTTCTCGCTCTTTTAAGCCGTCGCCGGGCAAGGGTTCAGCATCATGAAGCGGACTGTTTCTTTTTCAGCGACTTTGCGTAAATCCTTCTTCCGGCCAAAAACACGCCCAGACCGAAAACAGCGGACAGCGTCATAACGGCATATCCCGTTTTTGTTATTTTTCCTTCTTCAGTCCTTAAATCGTTGTTTTTTCCTGAAAGTTTCATCATCATTCAGCCTCCGGACGTATCGCCGCAATAATCCCATACCATGCAAAGGAACGCGCTGGCCGTCCAGGTGTAGCCCGGCGTCCGGAGACCTTTCCCCGTCAGAGCGTCAAAGTTCTCATAGAAGCCGTGCGCCTTGTCAACACACGCGTCGCAGAACCGCATGGCGATCTCTCTTGCGTCTTCCATGCGGCCCATGCGCCGCAGGCCGTCCACGATCAGAAACGTGGTCGGCGCCCAGATGGGGCCGCGCCAGTAGCCGTCGGGGTCGTATTTCGGGCTGGCCGGAGCTTCCGACGCAAGACCGTGCTCCGTCAGATTGTTTGCCTTCATCTCTTCTATCATCCTGTCCGCGATTTCGGCAGGCAAAAGGTCGCCGAGGACAAGCGGCAGATACAGAAGGATGCTCTGGGTATCGGCGATTTCCTCCTGCGTCCGGCAAAGACGCGGGACAAAGCGCGCGCCGTTCCAGAGGCGGGCGATCATTTTTTCGATCAGCGCGGCGGACTTCTTTTTCCATTCCGCGGCATCCTCTTTTTCATGCAGCTTCAGCGCGATATCGCTCAGACAGTTCATCTGCAGCGCAAGGTACGCGCTCAGATCCGCCGACTCAATGAAATCGCCCTTGTCGAAGCAGGTGCTGTTGTCCAGACCGGAGTCGCAGCCGCGGGGATAGCCCGGCAGACCGTCCGGATGATACACGCGGCAGGTCAGCCACCAGTTCGTCGGTAGCGTCCCTGCCGTTCTGGGTCGTGTAGGGGAAGTCACATACTACTGGATACGCATGTCTTGCGTTCCCGTCCTTGTCGGTGAA
>CACYHJ010000495.1 GCA_902774165.1 Oscillospiraceae bacterium | reverse complement strand
ACTTTACAGATGATCGTTCCTGATCCGGCCCGTTTGCCGGCTGAGGTCGGGGACTAAATGAAATAGGCAAAACAAACATGTAGAAGTCACCTCTATGCTGTTTCGGGACGCGGGTTCAACTCCCGCCATCTCCACCAGAAACTGCAATTTCCTACGGCAAGTGCCGGGAAATTGTTCCGATAAAGAGCCGTATTTTCTGCCTGATTATCAGGGGAATACGGCTTTTGTGCTTTTTTACAGAGAGGCCCGCGGGGACGGTATTCCGGCTAAAAACCGCGATTTTCTCTCTGAAATCTCTGTCACTCTCGCTACCCCGTGCCGTGACAATTTGAACTCAAACTACCCCGACTTTTGGAAGAACGCAAATAACCATACCATTCGAGAGAGAGATACAAAATTCCCGAAAAAACTCCCTTCTGGATTTGAAAAATAACGGACAGTATGCTATCTTATAGAAAGGAAATTTTTGAATAAGGGGCGATTTAATGACTGATAACGTTTATCCTTTGCTGATGGTCCCGCAGGACGTGATGCGCACGTGTGCCGCCAGAGTGCGTGAACTGCGTATCCGGCAGAACATCACTCAGAAAGAACTTGCCGAGCGGGTCGGCGTGGCAGTGGGCACGATCAAGCGCTTCGAACATACCGGCGAGGTCCAGTTCCGCACGCTGCTCGGCATCGCGCTGGTATTGGGGCGGCTGGACGATTTCGCCGGTGTGTTCAAGATATCGGACGTGCCCAAATCGCTTTATCATCCCGAGCCGGAACCGAAACGGCCCCGGCAGCGAGCGAGGAAGAAATGAGGCTCAACGTATTTCTCAACAGTTACGGCGTCCGCCACGAAGTCGGGATTCTTTCCGAGGAGGATCACCGTATCTTCTTCGAATATGCGCCGGAGTTCCTGGCTTCCGGGATCAACATCTCCCCGTTCAAACTGCCGCTGAAGTCCGGCATTTTCGAGGATACCAAACGCACTTTCGACGGCCTTTTCGGCGTGTTCAACGACAGTCTGCCGGACGGCTGGGGCTGTCTCCTGCTCGACCGCAAACTGCGGAAGCGAGGCCTTTCGTTTCAGGAAATCACGCCGCTGCAGCGTCTCTCCCTGATCGGGCGCGACCCGATGGGCGCACTGGAGTATGAACCTGCGGACGACGAGTCCGACGAGTTCGGCGAGGTAGAACTGGATTCCCTTTCCGGCGAAGTGGACAAGATCGTCCGAGGCGACGACAGCGATGTGCTGGACGAGCTGCTGAGGCTGAACGGCTCCTCGGGCGGAGCGCGGCCGAAGATCGTCGCGTGGGTCTACGAGGACCGCAAGACCATCGTCCACGGCGGGAAAGTGCCGCCGTCCGGCTTCACGCCATGGATCATCAAGTTCGCGGAGAAACACGATCCGCAGACTGCCGGGGAACTGGAATACCGATACTCACTTGCGGCGAAAGCCGCCGGGATCAATATGCCGGAGACACATCTTTTCCCGCTGAAAAACGGAGGCGGCTGTTTCGGAGTCCGCCGCTTCGACCGGACACCGCAGGGAAAAGTCCACGTCCATACCGCCTGCGGACTGCTGCACGCCTCGCACCGGTATCCGACGCTGGATTACGAAAATCTGCTGAAGCTCACTTTCTCCCTGACCCGCAATCACGCCGACGTGGAGGAGATGGTCCGGCGGATGATCTTCAACGTGAAAAGCGGCAACCGCGACGACCACAGCAAGAATTTCTCGTTCCTGCTGACGCCGAAGAACGAGTGGCGTCTCGCTCCGGCCTACGATCTGACGCCCTGCGCCGGGCTTAACGGCGAACACACTTGCATGGTCAACGGCAAGGGCCGCGACATCACCGACGCCGATCTGATCGCGACAGCCGCAACTTGCGGGGTCCCGGAAAGCAAGGTCAGAGCCATGCTCGCCGACGTTGAAGCAGCGTTGAATCAGCATCGGCTCCGGCAAAAAGCAGTTGAAAAATCAAATTAACGGATTGGGAGATGAGGAAAAATATGGCTGGAGTTTTTGAATACAAAAAAGGTAGCAGAGGACTCGTCATTACGGGATTTTCCGATAAGCAAGCCGCCAGTTTGACTATCCC
>CACYHJ010000494.1 GCA_902774165.1 Oscillospiraceae bacterium | reverse complement strand
TGGGGTACGGGGTGGAACCCCGTCATCAATTATTCATTATTCATTATTCATTATTCATTTGATTTGTCGTGGTCGAAGACCTCGACAAATCAGAATTTGAAAGGAATTGCCATGTACAAAACGACTTTAAAAATCGACGGCATGATGTGCGGCATGTGCGAGGCACACGTCAACGACGCCGTACGAAACAATTTCACTGTGAAAAAAGTGACTTCCTCGCATAAAAAAGGCGTCACGAAAATCCTCTCGGAGAGCGAGATCGACGAGGGCCTGCTGCGCGGCGTGATCGACGCGACGGGTTACATCGTGAAGGAGTTCCGATGCGAGCCCTATGAAAAAAAGAAGCTTTTCAGAAAATAACAGCCGTATAAAAACGTCCGCGGGCGGTGTTTGCCGTCTGCGGACGTTTTTTGCCGCCGCTTGATTTTGCGGTCAATATGTGCGATAATATACCGCAACGGGAGTGATGCTCTGTTATGGATAAATTCGATTTATATATAGAAACAAAACAGGACCTGGTCGACGCGGTGCGGCGGTTCGGCTTCGTGCCGCTGTTCCGCAATTCGATCCCGGGCTTTTCCGTGGCGGAACACGTCGCGCCCCGCGCCTGGTTTACCGACGAGGCCGGCGTCTGGGAATGGAAAGGCCCCGTGATCCGCGAAGCCGGCTGCGCCTACGGCAAATTCTTTGAGAACAAGGCGGTGTTCATCAGCCGGGAATGGTTCCCGGATTTCGCGAATTTCCGCCGGGACGGCTACGATTTCGACGCCCGCTTCGACGACGGCCTCGCGCCGTACCGGGACAAAATCCTGTATGAGCTGATTGACGCAAACGCGCCGATCCTTTCCAAAGGGCTGAAGGTGATCGGAAACTACCGCAAGGACGGCGTCAAGGGCTTCGATGCCACGGTCACGCGCCTGCAGAAGCAATGCTACGTATTGATCGACGATTTCATCTATGAGACGGACAAGCACGGCAGACCGTACGGCTGGGGCGTGGCGGAGTATTCCACCCCGGAGCGGTTTTTCGGCGCGGAATTTACGGAAAAGGTCTACGCCCGGACCCCGGAGGAATCCCGCGAGCGGGTCGTCCGGCGGCTCCGGGAACTGCTGCCGGAGACAGATGAAAACAAGATCCGGAAGCTGCTGAAATAAAAATCAGATCCGAAACAAGGCCTCGTTTTTCGGATCTGTTTTTCTTTTTCGTTATTCGTCCGCCGGCCAGACGAACGTGTCGTTGAGGTCATGCTCCCCGTTGTCGATCAGCAGATTCTGCCCGGACATGGAGCGGTTCGTCAGCGTCAGGAATACGACCCAGTCCGCAACCTCGTCGGGCATCATCCATTTTTTCATCGGCGTGACGCTCATAATGCGGTCCCACAGCACGGGATCGTCCACAACAGGGTCGTTCAGCGGCGTATACACCCCGCCGAGGGAGATCGCGTTGCAGGTCACGCCCCGGGGCGCGACGCGGATCGCCACGTTCTTCATATATCCCACAAGCCCCGCCTTTGACGCGGCGTAAACCGGGAACTCCTGCCCGGACACCGCCGAGGCGGAAGCGTTGAAAAGGATCGAGCGCAGGGCGGGGTTATCCCTGATGTATTTTTCCGTGACGTTGATGCTGCCGGTCAGGTTGTTGCCCAGGTCGTCCCCGCTGTTCTGCGTGCCCGCGTTGTTGAACAGGATCCCGACGTCCCCGATCTCCGGAAGAGACGACGGGTCGCGGAGATCCGCGATAAAATGCCGGTACGCCGGATGCCCGACCGCCGCGCTCGCCGTGTCGATGCCGTAAACGGAGTGTCCCATGGAAAGAAACCGCTGCGCGACGGCGCTGCCGATCCCGCCGGACGCGCCGGTGATCAGAATATTCAAGTCTGAGCCCTCCCCTTCTGCGCGGCAAGGTATGCCTCGCCGACGCCGTCTTTTTTCCACTGACGAAGAACGAAATAACCGATGGGCGAGAACACGGCCTCCATCACCAGCTCCAGCCCCGCGCCCAGCAGCGAACAGGTAAAGCACTGCAGCGGCGTCCAGGAAAAACCGTCCCAGAAAATCGGCGCGAAGACCATAAAGGTGAGGGACGCAAAC
>CACYHJ010000493.1 GCA_902774165.1 Oscillospiraceae bacterium | reverse complement strand
GCAGCAATGTCTCTGTCAAGCATCACGCGTTCGCCGCGAATGACGTAAATCTTGGATTGAATGTTTTGTAATTCGTCCATAGTCGTAAATTTAAGCGTTAATACTTTATTATTGTGTCGCAAAGATAAGGAGTTTTTTTGAAACTACCATATTTTATTGGTGAAAAATTAGTTTTTTTACTTTTATTTTAGTATCTTTGCAGTCGTAAATATCTATATTAACTAAACGATTGAAATTATGAACAGACTTATGCAATGGGTGATGGCTGCTATCCTGATTTGCGGCTCAAGTGTTTTCACTTCGTGTACGAATAGTGAGGATAACCCCGTTACCACCGACCTTGACCTCAAGCAAAAGATCATTGGTAAGTGGATGCCTGCGGAACTCGACGGGCAATCGTTATTAACCGACAGGAAATCAGTTTATACGCTTGTCACGGTCAACGATGACGAATACGTCTACGCGATCCGGATGCCCGACGTCAAAGCAGGCACAAAGACGCAGGTCAGTGTTTTTTATGCAGACGGAGCAGAAACCAGCGAGATCAAGATGCCGTATTTTGCGATGAACAATACGTCCATCAGCGGCATCGGCCGGCGCATCGGCATTGGCGCAGCTTTTTCGATGGTCACCGGCAGCGCGGAAACGGAAGCTGTTGTGGGCCAACGCGAAGACAGCACAGGGTCCCTTAAGGCCGGAAACCTGACGGTCAGCGCGTTCACGGATCATGAAGAAGTGATCGCCAGCGTGGCAGGCGCGGATCCGTTCTCCAACGAAGTCGGCGTCCAGGACGCCAGCCGCACGGCAATAGACGCCAGTGCCGCGGTGGATCTGCTTAAACACAGTGCCAAGGCCGAGATCAACGAAAAGAACCAGACAAATATTACCGGATATCAGGCCGGAACTTCCACAGCAGGCGGCGACCTGACTGTCACCGCAACAGAAAAAAGCGAAACCCTGACCCATGCCAGTGCCTTCACGGTGGGCAAGAAGACGTCCATCGGCGCGACGGGAGCGCTGAACATGGCGTCCTCGGAAGTGCTGGCAAAGATCGGCGGAGCCGAAGCGGCGGGCAGCGTCACCGTGGCGGCGGACAGCAGCAGCAAGGACCGCACCATCGCAGTCGCGACGGCCACGGGACCCGATCTGCAGCTGATGGGAAAATGGTTCAACATCAAGTCAGACGACGGTACGGTGGAAAAGAAGGAAAACAGCAGTCAGAACGGCAGCCAGGGCAACAGTGCCGCTTCAGCCGTCAACGAAAAACTGAACCAGAACAGGTCAGAGGAGGAAAAGAAAAAGAACCCTGATGCCGACAACGACATGCCGATGACCACAAACATTCTTCGCAGCCAGGGCGTGAAGCTGGAGCCCAGCGCGATTCTCAACGATACGGAATCCCTGTGGGAAGGAATCCAGGCCGCTGCCGGGATGATCCTCGGCTGCGTTGCCGTCGGCAAGGAAGCGCTGAGTTTCCTGTTTGAAAGCAAGTATCAGGTTGCCGCGGCGGTAGGCTTCACTAAGGCCGATCATACGACGAAGGCCGTGGTTACCAAAGCCGTCCACGCGGGGAAAGAGATCAGCGTGACGGCGGAGAACAACGGAAACTTCTCCACAATAGGCACTTCGGCCTCCATGTCGATCATCCCCAAGTCCAGCGGCATTTCCGGCGGCGCGGCCGTGACTCAGATTGCCAACAAGGCGGTTGTGGAGGTCAAGAACGACCTGATCTCCGCCAATCAGGGGGATATCACGCTGAAGAGCACCCTGACCCAGAACACCGATCCGGACTATATCAACCGGCTGGCGGTGCAGTCCGTGTCCGGCGCGGTTTCGGGCTACGGCTCCACGGTATCGTTCGGAGGCGCAGTCAGCATGCTGAAGAGCGAATCCGAAGCCAGCGTGACCGTGGACAAGGGCACCAGGCAGCAAAAACGGCAGATTACCGGCGGAAACATCATCATCAGCGCCTCGGATCTGTCCAGGCTTGCCGGGCGTGCCGGCGCGGTCAGCCTGAGCATGGGTTCCTCCTTTGGTATGGGCGGATCCGCCACGATCATTCAGAGCGAAAACAAGGTCACCTCGAACGTG
>CACYHJ010000492.1 GCA_902774165.1 Oscillospiraceae bacterium | reverse complement strand
CGCGGGGCCAGGTCCCGGGGCGGACTCCCGAATGCGCCCGTGCGCACGTCCTCGGCGACGGGATAAGCGATATTGACGCTTTTGGTCCCGTTGCAGCCGGAAAACAGCGCGATCAGCAGGACCGGCGCGAGAAGAGCGCAAAAAAGCCGTTTTTTCATGAGATCCCCTCAGTTTCGGATAGTATAAATGAATTATAGCAGAACCCCGCCCGTTTTTCCACAGTATTTTTTATAAACTTATGTTCTTGACGAAAAAAAATATATATAGTATGATAGAAAGAAAGAGGATTCCGAGGTAATACAATGGATGAAAAAATGACAATCCTTCTGCTGGCGCTCTCCGCGCTGGCGCTGTGCGGCGTGATCGCGCTGATCATTCTGAGCCTGCGCCGCGGGGGCGGAGAAAAAGAGGAGATCATCCGCCTGCGGGAGCGGACCGACGCGTTTGAACGCACCGTCGGCGCATCGCTCGCGCGCGCCCGGGAGGACGCGGCGCGGGACGAGAACCGCACCCGGGACGAGATGAACGCGAGGTTCGAGTTCTTCGCCGGGAAGCTGGCGCAGATGGACCGGGACAACCGCGCCCATGAGCTGGAGATGAGCAAGCTGCTCGCCGACATGCGCGACAAAAACGCGCTGCAGAACGAGCGCCAGACGCGCATGCTGTCTGAATCGCTGGACAGGATCCGCGAAAGCAACGAAAAGAAGCTGGAAGAAATGCGGGTGACCGTCGGCGAGAAGCTGGACCAGACGCTGCAGAAACGGCTGGACGCCTCCTTCGTGGCGGTATCGAAGCAGCTGGAAAGCCTGAACAAATCCCTGGGCGAGATGAAGGAGCTCAGCACCGGCGTGACCGACAACGTCACGGCGCTCAACCGGGTGCTGACCAACGTCAAGGCCCGCGGAACCTGGGCGGAGGTTCAGCTGGGCGGCATTCTCGACCAGATCATCCCCGGCAGATACGTCCGCAATTTCAGCCCGAAGGGGACGAGCGCAACGGTGGAATTCGCCGTCGTGATCCCCGCCGCCGACGGCAGCCGGACCTATATGCCCATCGACTCAAAATTCCCCATGGAGGATTACGCGCGGATCCAGCAGGCGGCTGACGCGGCGGACCCGGCAGCCCTTGCCGACGCGCGGCGCGCATTGCGCAGACGCATCCTTGACGAGGCGAAGGACGTTTCCTCCAAATATATCAGCGTCCCGGAGACGACCCCCTTCGCGGTGATGTACCTTGCGACGGAAGGGCTCTACGCCGAGGTGATCAGCGCCGACGACGCCCTTGCGGAACGGCTTCACTCGGAGTATAACATCCTGCTGACCGGCCCCTCAACCATTACGGCGCTGCTGAACTCCCTTGCCATGGGCTTCCGCACGCTGGCGGTCAACGAAAAAGCGGAGGAGATCCGGGGCATGCTGGCGGCCGTCAAGGCGCAGTATGAGAAATTCGGCGGCCTACTGGAAAAGGCGCACAAAAAAGTCGACGAGGCGGGACAGGCGCTGGACGACGCGCAGCGCAGAAGCGACCTGATCCGGAAAAAGCTCGGCCGCGTGGACGAGACGGACGCGGACCCGCTGATGTTTGAAAACGAGTAACCAATCAAAAAAATACAGAAAAATATCACAGACAGGAGAGATTTTATGAAGCACCCCGAACTGATCGCCCAGCTGACGCTGGAAGAAAAGGCCGCCTTCTGCGACGGCAAGGATTTCTGGCACCTGAAAAGCCTTGAACGGCTCGACCTGCCCGAGATCATGGTCACCGACGGCCCCCACGGGCTCAGAAAGAAGCTGGACGCGAAGGAAAACACCGGCCTTCTGACCGGCACCCCCGCGACCTGCTTCCCCACGGCGTGCACGACGGCGTGCTCGTGGGACCCGGCGCTGCTGCGCGAGATGGGCGAGGCGCTGGGCGACGAATGTCTCGCCGAGGGCGTGTCCGTCCTGCTGGGACCGGGCGCCAATATGAAACGCTCCCCGCTGTGCGGGCGCAACTTTGAGTATTTCTCCGAAGATCCCGTACTGGCCGGCGAGATGGCGTCCGCCTGGATCGAAGGCGTCCAGAGCAAGGGCGTCGGCGCGTCTCTCAAGCACTTTG
>CACYHJ010000491.1 GCA_902774165.1 Oscillospiraceae bacterium | reverse complement strand
TGCAATAGTTTCTTTAAAAAAAATGTAATTTTTTTTACGGGAAAAGCCAATATTTTTCCCGTTCCGACCGCCGCGCGGAGAAAAACGCGCACCGGGACCGAAAAAATGCGGAACAAAACGGCGTATCCCCTGCGAATTGCCCGCACGGCTCCGTCGGTGGCCCTGCGCACAAAGCCGTCCAGGGTGACGTAATAAACCACAAACCCGAACGCCGCGGCGAGCAGCATGAAAAAATGCAGCTCGCCCATGCAGACCGCCAGCGAGGTACAGAACGCCATCCCCGCGAAGATCAGGACAAAAGCCCCGTCAAAGACGTACTGTATCCACCGGTACGCCGGCAGCGCCAGCCGCAAAAGGCGCAGCAGATCGTAGACCACACCGGCAAGGAACCCGACGCCGAAGAAAAACAGAAGGCTTTTCAGCTGCAGCGAAGCGGGGAACCCGTAAAACGTCAACGGTCCGCTCAACGGAACATCCTGCTCCAGAAGCCGTCCCGCTCCTCCGGCGCGTCCGCATAGGCAAGCTCGCAGATCCGGCCCTCTACCGCCAGCTCTCCGGTGTCCACGCTCATCCTGATAATCTTCAGCTCCCTGCCGCGGATCGTCAGCAGCCCCACGTCGGTCCGGGCGCTGACGCACGCGTCGTCGTAACCGCCGATCTCCCGCACGCCCTCCACCGTCAGTTTGTTTCTGTCCTCCAGCACAAGGCTGTTGGGGATCGCCGTCTGTTCGCCGCCGTTCATGCCGCTCCGTCCTTTCGTTTTTTTACCATTGTATGCGGCCGGGCGGCAAAACAGAACCCGCGGATACGCCGTCGCCGTGCCCGAAGGGCAAATCGGCGGGCGTTAAGATTTTCTGTTTGATAGGACGCCGAGCAGTTTCCTATCAAATAAAAAAACGCCCGTCCGGACAGACAGGCGATTTTCACCGAACAGACTGCGCCGCCGCGATGCGCGCGGCACCGGAAAAGGGCGGCGGAGTTTTCGGGGTTCAGACGGCTCTGGTAACCTTCCCGGAGCGCAGGCAGCGGGTGCAAACGTTGATTCTCTTGGGAGAACCGTTCACAATTGCCTTAACCTTGACGACGTTGGGCTTCCAGGTTCTGTTGGAACGTCTGTGAGAATGGGACACCTTGATACCGAAGGTAACGCCTTTACCGCATACGTCACATTTTGCCATGCTGAGCACCTCCTTTGAAACAGTTAAAAAATTGCTTATATACTATAACAGATTGCAAAAGAAAATGCAAGCCTTTTGACGAAAAAATGTTTTTATTTCGGGGATTCTATGATTTCATCCAAAAAACCGGTAAAATGAATCGCCGTTTTTCCCGTTTCCGCGAAGAACCGCGGCGCGGCGCAGAAGGCGATCTCGTCGCAAAGCGCAAGGGCGCGGACATCGCTGCCGAGAAATATCTGTCACTGTTGCATCTCCGCCAAAAAGCTTTGCAAAATCATATAGCCTCATACTTTATAAAAAAAGTCTTATGGAGTTTTTAATAGTTTTTTAAAATAATACCATGCTTTCTTTAATTTGCAACGTTTCAGGCAGACGCCGACAAGATCCTCCAATACCAATATCGTATCCGGATGATCTTCACCCAACACCTTGCAGCGCAGTTCATAAACCGTTTCCTTCAGCTCCAAGTCTTTTTTATGATCGCCGAGTTCACCGTAGGTACATGCCAGATTACTCAGCGCCGTCAATGTATCCGGAAACTCCTCGCTCAACACCTTGCAGTACAGCGCGTACACCTTTTTCTGCAGCTCCAACTCTTTCTTATGATCACCGAGTTCACCGTAAGTACATGCCAGATTATTCAGCGCCCTTAGCGTGTTCGGATGCTCTTCACCCAGCACCTTGCAGCGCAGAGCGTACACCTTTTCCTGCAGCTCCAACGCTTTTTTATAATCGCCGAGTTCACTGTAAGTATACGCCAGATTATTCAGCGCCCTCAGCGTATCCGGATGCTCTTCGCCCAGCGTCTTGCAGCGCAGAGCGTAAACATTTTCCTGCAGCTCCAACGCTTTTTTATAATCGCCGAGGTCACCGTAAGTACCCGCCAGATTATTCATCGCCCTCAGTGTATCCGGATGCTCTTCGCCCA
>CACYHJ010000490.1 GCA_902774165.1 Oscillospiraceae bacterium | reverse complement strand
AGGGTCTCCAGCCGGGCGGCGGCCCGCAGCGCCGTGCGGGCGTCCTGCGAATTGACCTTGCCGTCGCCGGTCACGTCGCCGAGGGAGACGTCCCCGCCGGGAACGGGATCCGAAGGATCGTCGGGACCGTCAGGCGCGTCCGTCAGGTCGGTCTCATAGACGCCGTCGCCGTCGGTATCCACGCGGACGCCGATCGTGATCTCGTCAATCTCGTAAATCATCACCGAGTTGTAATTCGTCGAGAAGCTTGTTTTTGCCTCCACGTCGCGGTTCGACGCCGTGACCGTGACGTCCTGCAGGCTGTCCGCCGACAGGATATAACCGTCGGCAACCTTTTCAAGGCTGGCGTTGTCCGCGCCGCTGCCCTCCGCCTGCACCGTGAACCAGTCGGTGGGATAATCGTCGTCGAAGGTCATGGAAAGGCTGAAATCGGCGGACTCGCCCGCCACGCTGACAAAGCCCCGCTTGTCAAACAGAACCGATTTGCCGGCGGCGGAGGCGCCGGACAGATTACAATTCTCATAGTCGATGGTCAGGGCAAGCTCTGCCGCGTCGTCCTGCTCGACCCTGTACGCGGCCTCCGCGTCCATAAGATTATAACCGACGACGCCCTTCGACTCGCCGCTGAGGATATAGGAATAATCCTCGATAATATCGCCGGGCGCGGTGTTCTGAGACACATAAGCGCCGGCGGCGTCCGTCATGACCTTGCTGACGGACCGGTTTTCGGAAATCGCGGCGGCGTCGATCCGGGCGACGAAATCCCCGTTCCGGTTCGCCGTCGTGCCGGACAAATACCCGCCCTGATTGATTTCACCGATCTGCGCGCCCATATAATTGAATTTCGCTCCTTGTGTGGACAGGATGCCGCCGCTGCGGTACGCGGGGATCGCCCAGTTATAGGTTTTGGTGTTGAAATAGATATTGTAGTCGCTGTTGTACGCCTTGGACGCGTTCGGGTCGCAGATCCTGATGCAGCCCTGATACGTCACGCCGTTTTTCTTATAGTTCCCGTATTCATAGCCGTAGGCGAGAATCGCGTGGCCGCCCCAGCCTTCTTTTCTGAATCCGACCAGCACCACGCTGCTCTGATCCAACAGAGAAAGGATCTTTTTGATATTTTCCTTATTTGTCTGACCCGGCACCTTACGATACTGCTGCTGAATCACGTCCTTAACCTGCAGCATCTGATAGTAGCCGATCAGGGAGCTGACCGCCTTGTTCGAGGTCGGTCTTTTCAGACCGTTCAGGTTCTTCGCCCCGGATTGATAGGTGGCGTAGGGCAGCCGCCCCGCCTGCGACAGCAGCGTCGTGGCGGACATCCCGTAGCAGCAGCCGCCGAAGGGTCTATCCAGCCACGCCGGGTCGGAGCGCGAAAACCCTTTGAAAACCACCTGATATTCCGAGTTGGTCAGGTTTCGTCCTAAAACGTTCAGATAATTCTTGCTGATCTGGCTTCTGTAGGTGCCGGACGTAAAATCGTCGACGTAGGCACTGTTGACAAAATTCCAGTTGTCCCTGCCCCAAACAAACGCCGCGGTGGGGACGGCGGTCTTCTTTTTGGTCCACTGGGCATACAGGGTGAGATCAGCCGATACCCGCGTCGCGGAGGTGACCTGCGTCCCGCCGCTCTTGGCGGTATACCAGCCGGTGAAGGTATAGCCGGAGCGGGTCGGAACCGCCAGCGTGCCTACGACCGGAGTAATCCACCGGGCGTAGAGGGTGACGTTTGCGTCCGCCGTATAACTTGCGCCTGGATTGTATTTTCTGCCGGAGCCGTCTTTGGCCGTGTTCCAGCTGCTGAAGGTGCAGGAGACGGTTTTCGTCGAAGCGGAAACCGCGCCGCCGTTGGCGTTGCAGGTAATCTTAAAGGCTCTTGCGGGCGTCTTCCCTCTGAGCTTCAGCGTTTTGCCCTGCGTCTTCGTCTGCGAGTCGGGCGCTCCCTTGCCGCCGTTGGCATTGTAGGTGACGGTATAGGTTTTGACGTTACTCTTTGTCCAATGGGCGTAGATCGTCATATCTTTGGAGACCGTCGTTGCAGATACAACCTTGGATCCGCCGGAGGCGGAGGTATACCAACCGTCGAATTGATACCCGGAGCGCGTCGGCGTCGGCAGCTCGCCCG
>CACYHJ010000489.1 GCA_902774165.1 Oscillospiraceae bacterium | reverse complement strand
TGCTGAACAGCGGGTATACCATGCCGATCATGGGGCTCAGCACATATGCTCTCGATCACGACACCTGTGTGAATTCCGTGAAAGCGCTTCTGAAAAACGGCGGACGGCTGATCGATACGGCGTTTATGTACCATAACGAAGAGGCCGTGGGCGAAGGCATTCGGCAGGCCATGGAGGAATACGGCATTCCCCGCGCGGATATCTTTGTGATCACGAAGATCTACCCGAGCCAGTTTGACGATCCTGCGGCGGCCATTGACATGGCGCTGGAAAAGCTGGATATCGGCTATATCGACATGATGCTCCTGCACCACCCGGGAGACGGGGACGTGGCGGCGTATAAGGCGATGGAACAGTATGTGAAGCAGGGCAAGATCCGTTCGCTGGGCCTTTCCAACTGGTATGTGGAGGAGCTGACGGACTTTCTGCCGCAGGTCACGATCCCGCCGGCGCTGGTGCAAAACGAGATCCATCCGTATTATCAGGAGCAGGATGTCGTTCCGTTCATTCAGGAAAAAGGCATCGTGGTGCAGGGCTGGTATCCTCTTGGCGGCCGGGGTCACACGGCGGAGCTGCTGGGCGATGAAACGATCAAGGCCATCGCAAAGGCGCACGGCGTCTCCTCCGCGCAGGTCATTCTCCGCTGGGATCTGCAAAGAGGCGTCGTTGTGATCCCCGGTTCGAGCGACCCGGCGCATATCAGGGAAAATCTGGATCTGTTCGGCTTTGCGCTGACAGAGGAAGAAATGAAAGCCGTCGCCGCGCTCGATCGCGGGGAGAAGCACGACTGGTATTGAGAAAATAAGAATACGGGCACGAAAAAGCTCCTCATCCGGCCGTTCGGATGAGGAGCTGATCGTTTGTGCGCCAAACTCGGTCGTTACGATTTCAACCGCATGCCGTCTTGAAAGGCTTCGCCCACGCGTTCCGTCACTTTGTAATACCCGTGCGTGTACGGGTCAAACGCGATCGCATTGACCAGGGTCATGTCGATTTTGCCGTCGACCATCACGCTTTCGTCGGCGGTGATGCTGACGACCTTTCCGATGACGCCGACGCCGTATTCGTTGCTTTGATATTCCAGAAATTCGCATTCAAGGCACAGCGGGAATTCGCGGATGACAGGGGCGTCCACTGTTTCAGCCTTGTCAGCCGTCAGACCGCTTTTTTCAAATTTCTTTGTCTCCCTGTTTCCGGAAACAACGCCGAAATAGTCGGCTTCCGCCACGTGCGCGGCGTCTGCGATGCTGACGGTAAACGCCTTTCTGGCCTTGATGTTTTTCACGGTCTTGTGGGATTCGGTCAGATTCAGCGCAACGGTGCCCCGTTCCTGCATGGTGCCCCAGGCGGCGTTCATGACGTTCACGCTGCCGTCCTCGTTGTAGGTTGCGACCATCAGAACCGGCATCGGGAAAATCCCTTCGGTTTGATCGAGCTTCACTCTCATGTGATTGTCCTCTTTCTTTCTTTTTGTTGACACAGTCGTGTTCTTGTGTATCATTATAGCGTAAGCAGAAAATTCGTCAAGTACTGTCCGCAAGGATAGATACTATCAAAAAAGGAAAGTGCGGCTATGATATCCAATTATATTGAAAACGCCAATTTTGAAGACACCGGGTTCAGCTATACGCTCTCTCTGATCGCCGGAAAACACAAAATGGTGATCCTGTATTGTCTGATGGAATTTGAGCCGGTTCGTTTTAACGAACTGCGTCGATACGTCAAAAACATCTCCGATAAAACGCTGAGCGGCAATTTGAAGGAGCTGGAATCCGACGGGTTGATCATCAGAAAAGAATATCCGCAGATCCCGCCGAAAGTGGAATACAACCTGAGCGACAGGGGAAAGTCCCTCATGAAAGTGCTGGATCAGCTCTGCGTCTGGGGCGAAAACAACAGAAAATGACGCTTGGTTCGCTTTTCTGTAAAAAACGCCGTCAAAGCCTTGACATCATCCTGAAATCCTGTTACCATTTTTTTGTTATCGAACGGCCTGCGCCGCCGCTTGCGGCGGCTGCGGGCTCAGAAACTGGGGGCATAACCATGAAACGCACCGCTGTTCGTCTGCTTGCCGTTGTTCTTGCACTGGTCATGGCTTCTTCCGCGCTGCTCACCGGCTTCGCGC
>CACYHJ010000488.1 GCA_902774165.1 Oscillospiraceae bacterium | reverse complement strand
GCGGCGATCAGAAGAATTTTTCTCGCATCTGCGGACCGTACGGCGCCGTCCGCGTCCATGTCGGCGAGCTTCTGCTGATCTTCACTCAGCGTACCCAGCCGCGCAGCCGCCCGCAGGGCGAGCCGGGCGTCGGCGGAATTGATTCTGCCGTTGCCGTCCGCGTCGCCGAGGACGCGATATCCCGCGCCGGGATCCTCGGCGGCAACGCCCGTATCCGCGGGATCCGGGGGAAGGGCGGGGATCACGGTCTGCTTTTTCAGGATCGCGCCGCAGACCGCGCATTTTTCACCGTCGGTCAGGCCGGTCCGCTCCGTCGTCGGTTTCCGTCCGGGGACCGCGACGGGCGTATGCGCCGTCACCACCGGGACCGTCACGGCGGCGTTGCCGCCCAGCGTCCCGGAGATTTCCGCGGGCCCGGAGAGCTTCAGGCAGCCGGAGATGCGGATATCGTGCACCCGGTACGCCGTCCCGGCGCCGAGAGTCTGATTGCGGTAAACGCGCACGTCGTTCGCGGCAAGCCTGCCGCCGAGCGACACGTCGAAGGTCACGGCCTTGTGGCCGTCCGGATGATTCTTCCCGTCGACGCTGACGCTGACGGAAAGAGAATAAACCGGCGTGACGGTGTAATTATCGGCGCGCAGCAGCGACAGGCGCGCGCTGTTTTTGCCCAGCCAGAAGCCGAAGCTTTTTTTCGTCAGCTGAACGCCGCAGCGGTTGTCCGCGTTGCATTCGTAGATCCATACGCCGTCGCTCTCGACGCCGCAGACCAGCATGGAATGCTTCCGGGGCTTGTCAAACTGCAGCACGTCCCCCACCGCCGCCTGCTTCAGAAGGCTTTTCACCTGATCGGCGGAAAACGTCGTGACGGAGCCGAGGGGAACCATGCCCGCGCTGTTGGCGCCGGAATAAGTCCATTGCCGGTAGGCGCCGGCGCGGGTCGTGCCGAACAGATGATACACGGCCATGCGGGCAAACCCCTTGCACTGGTTGGATCCGTGGAAGGAATCATACCAATAGCCGCCGGGGGGATAAAGCGCTTTGAACTGCTCCAGCTTCTCAAGCACCTCGCCGGTATCCACCGCGTTTGCCGTGACGCAGAGCCGCAGGGACGGCGCGGCGCCGGCGGTCAGCGCGAGGAGCAGAAGCGCGCAGAGCAGTCGTCTGATTTTCTTTCTCATAAACAATCTTTCCGGAAATCAGATTTCCGTTCGTTGTGGAACTTCGAGGCGGTCGACAGGCTCTGACCGGAATCCGTCAGCCGTCGGCCGGGGCGGACGCCGCGCCGGTGGTTTCCGGAACGGGGGCGTCGGCCACGAGATATTTTTCCGCCCAGGAGAGCATCAGCTCAAGGCGCGCCTGCTTCATTGTTTCCGGCGCAAGATTGAGGCTGTGCACCTGCCCTTTATAGGTGAGCAGCTGAGCGTCCACGCCGTTTGAGCGCAGCGTTTTATACAACCGGTCCGCGCATTCATAGGGGACGATCTCGTCCATGTCGCCGTGCAGAAGGATCGTCGGCGGGACCTCCGGCGTGACAAGGTCAATGGGGTTGATCTTCGCCAGCAGCGCACGCGCCTGTCCGCTGCCGACCGTGGCTGCGGTGATGTTTTCATCCGAGAGCGCGGTCATCAGGAAATAATTGTTGGAGGCGGTCATACTGCCCTGCGCGAACAGCACCAGGTCGCCGGGCGCGGAGGCCGCGGTGACAAAGGCGATGGGGATCGGGCTGTCCTTGTAATGCGTGTAGGAATACAGCAGCGCAAGGTGCGCGCCGGAGGAATGCCCCGCGACGACCATTTTCCCGGCGGAGAGTCCGTTGTCGTTCAGATACCGCTTCACCGCGGCCACCGCGTTCAGGATATCCTCGTTCATACCCTGTGCCCGTACGTTGTTGTTGAGCTTGCGGTGGTCCATGCTGACGCCGACGTAACCGTATTTCGCGGCCTGCTTCGCGTACTCGTCAAACTGAAGCTGGTCGCCGTACATCCAGGAGCCGCCGTGGATCGTCAGCACCACGTCGACGGTGTCGCCCGGGTTTTCCGGCATAAAAATATCCATGCACTGGTTCGCCGCGGCGCCGTATTTCAGAAAAACGCCGTCGGTCAGATAAGTCTTCGGTTTGGAAAAAA
>CACYHJ010000487.1 GCA_902774165.1 Oscillospiraceae bacterium | reverse complement strand
TCGTTTTTCTCCGCGCACAGCGCCGCCTTGTCTGCGGCGGACAAGGGCGCGCCGTGGTAGCGCTCCAGCACGATCTCCAGCGACGCCTCGCGGCTGAGCCCGCGCAGACGGTCGTTGATCCGCTCGTCAAAAATTGCCTTCGTCTCCATATTCAGCACGGTCTCAAGATAATAATCGTCTTCCCGCTGGATGAATTTGTCCGTATAGCAATAGAAGACGTTGTGGTCCTTCAGGATCTCCTTGAATTCCTTGCCGCATTTGTCGCTTTCGACCATCACGATATAGTTTGCCTCAACGTCTTCGATCACCGTCCAGAAATCGGAATCGCTGGAGCAGAGCATGACAGAATCCACGCCGTCCCGATACACCGCCTTGGATACGCCGTTGACGAGCTTGTGATCGACAAGGGATTTTTCCTCATAGATCCGTTCGACGCCGATCAGCTCGACCTCGACCCCTCTTACAAAGCGGCCGAGAACCCTCCAGGCTTTCGTGCTGTATTTCACGTCGTAATAAACGACGATCTTATCGATTTTCCCGATCTCGTCTTCGGTCAGGCCGTCGATCATCGACGAAAACCGGTACGGATCGACGTTTTCTCCGTCGATAAAAGCCTGGATTTTGCTGACCTTATCAAAAAAAACGTGGATGTTTTCCTTCACGGCGTCGCTGACGTCGACAACCCTCTCACGCTCGCGGAATTCCTCCCCGCCGTTCTCATACAGAACCCGAAGAACCTTTTCGTCGGAAAGCAGGATGTTCCCGGACTCCTCCGGGAATTTCCAATAAAAATATTTATGATACGGATAAATATTTCTGTTGCACGAAAACCGGATTCCCTCTTCTTCATAATTCATATTCTGGGGGCATACAAACGCGGTCCGGATATGGGAGAAATTGACCCAATTCGGAAAATACGCTTTTGCCTTATCGATTCTTTTTCCGATCTCCTTATTGATCAGTTTTATGTATTCATACAAATCTTTTCTGCCGGTATAGATATTGATGTCGATTTTTCTGAGTCTGCTGAAATCATCTTTTAGTTTGTCAATCTGATCGATCGGCGTTAGATCGCGCATTTTCCGGCTGATCTCCGTAAAAGAAAGCATGATATTCGTTCGGAGATTGTTCAGATACCGGATCGCGTTCAGCTCATTGTCTTTCGACAGCGTCGGCTCAAATATCTCATATTCCTCCGGGGAATCCGGAATCAATCGGAGATGTTCCGGCTTTACGCCCAGCAGATAGCCGATCGTTAAGGCAATTTTCTTTGAATGGTTTCTGTAATATGCTTTTTCCGGGGAGCCCTCCCGCAAATCCGGCCCCGGGTCTTCCGGGATAAAATAATCGGCTAAATTGTCAAATGTGATTTTCTCGCTCATTGTTCTGTGCTCCTTTCTTGGTTAATATCATTATTATACGGAAATTGCGCGCCAGATTCAACCTTTTTTCGGGATAATTCCGAAAGAATGCGCGTGCGGATGATATTTCCGGTCAATGCGAAAAACGCGCCCCGGGTTCCGGCGTTTGCCGGAACCCGGGGCGTTTGGGTTTTACGCTGACCCCGAATCATACAAATCCCCTGCGGAACCTGTACCCGGTTTTCGGATCTTCATTGGGTAAAACACATTTTTCACCGTTGTATAAAAAATATTTCTCGCTTAGCTATTGAGTTATTATTTGCTTTATAATATAATATAAAGGTATGGTCTGCGCCGCCCCTTTTTCGGCTGCCGGTTCAGTTCACCGTGTTGCGGGGTTCGCCCTTCAGGAACGCCTCGATATTCCCTAGGAAGATCTCCATCAGCCGCTGCCGCGTCTCAAAGGACGCCCAGGCGATATGCGGCGTGATAAAGCAGTTCTTCGCGCCGAACAGCGGGTTGTCCGCCTGCGGCGGCTCCGACGACAGCACGTCCAGCCCCGCGCCGGCGATCACGCCGTTGTTCAGCGCCGCGGCAAGATCCGCCTCGTTGACGACCGGTCCGCGGGAGGTGTTGACAAAAAACGCCCCCGGCTTCATTTTGCCGAAGAACGCCGCGTCGGCAAGCCCTTCGGTCTGTGCGGTCAGCGGGCAGTGCATGGTGACGAAATCACTTTCCGCCAGCAGCGTGTCAAGATCACAGAACG
>CACYHJ010000486.1 GCA_902774165.1 Oscillospiraceae bacterium | reverse complement strand
CGAAACGCTCGCCGTCTATAAAGCGAAAAACAAACCGTTCCTGATCGTCGGCCCCTGCCTGTTCCGCGAAGATCAAAAAATTTGGGAGGATTTCTTCTTCGTCAACCGGGACCAGGTGATACGCACCAACGTCGATCAGGGAGGAGATATTTGGTTTCGGCTCCCCGGACTGCTCGTCATCGATGACGACCTGACCAGTTCCGATTGTGTCAGAACTCCGTCTTGGGACGAGCTCGAACACAAGGGCGCTTCGGTACGGTACGACGAAGCGACCGCATCGTATGTCTATTCGCTGCGGATAAACGAACCAGAACAGTCCGTCTCGTTCGCGATCCCTGCTCGTCTTTTTACTCAGGATCTGCTCAACGCCCCCAACGACACCCGCCATTGATCCGCCGTTCGGATGAGGCGTCCGGCATTGAAATACGACGCCCACGGTATTACATTACGATATGAAAAAATATCTTAGAATCGTTTTTTTGGCATTGGCATTTCTATTATGGCTGGTCTGCGCGGTGTTCGCCATGGCGGTGGCGTATGAACCCGTCGGCAACGTCGTATTCAGCATCGCGGCGGGGAGCGTGTACCGCAAGGTCGGCGAAGCGGCATTCGACGCGAAAGGTTATCCGCGCAGTATTGCGGTTTACAAGGCGGAGCATAAGCCGTTCCTGATCGTCGGGCCATGTCTGTTTCACGAGGGCGGAGACTACGAGGACTTCTTCTTCGTCAACCAAACGCAGGTCGTCCGCACGGCGACGGACAAGGGCGGCGACATGTGGTGCCGCTCCTTCGGCCGTCTGCACATCATGGACGACCTTTCCGATTGCGAAGTTCTACGCGCTCCGTTGTGGGACGAGTTGAAATTTGAAGGATCGTCCGTCCGCTATGACGACGCGACGGATTCGTACGTCTATTCGTTTCGGATCGAAAATGATACACTCCCGGCAAAGCTGACGGTCCCGGCGAAGTTTTTCACGCCGGACATGTTTGTCGCCCCGAACCGCACGCGAAAAAATTGATTCGGGTTTTTACCCCGAAAGCGTCGCCGCTGCCCTTACGGCATCACTTCGTATCGAGGCTCAGCGGCCACTCGGAGGGCTGCAGCGACGTCAGGGTTTTCACCGGGACATGATAGGCGTTCTCGAAGGCGCTTGCCCTTCTGCGGCTGCGCGACCACTTGATCTCGAACGGCTGCAGTTCGTCGCCGGTCTTGACGATCAGATCGACCTCGGATTGATTGCGGCTCCGCCAGAAGAAAAGCTCCGCCGGATCGTTCCGCTGCACGTTGCGCTTCATGACTTCCGCCATCAGATAGTTCTCGAAGAGCGCACCCAGATCCGGACGCAGTTCGGATGTGTCGAACTGGCCCAGCACGGCATTGCGGATGCCCGTATCCCAGAAGAACACCTTCTTACCTTTGGCTACCTCCTTGCGCGGATTGGTGGAAAAGCTCGCCACCCGGAAGATGACGAACGTCTCTTCCAGAATATCCAGATAGCGCGCCACCGTCTGCCGCGAGATGCCCAGCTGCTGCGCTGGCTAAAACGCCGGAGGATCCGCATTTCAACGAGCCTGCCGGGACTGCGCTCCTACGGGGAGCTCACCGGAACGCGCAGGAGTTATCGCCGAACCTTGAGCATGATCGCCCGCGCGTCGGAGTTGAAGTGGCCGATGACAGTATCTCTCACGGTGAACAAGGTCAATCTTCATGAGGTCGTTGATATGTTTGCGGCGGCGGCACTCTGCCGTCCGGAGGTCATCCAAATCGGTGCGGTCATGGCCGAAGGGCGGGCGAGGAACCGGCTCGATCTCATGCTTTCGCGCGCGGAGTGGGAGTCCGTCAACAAAATCATCCGAGGACTGCCGTACCGCGGCGTTTCCTATGCTTTTTGCGACGAATTTTTCTGCAGCTGCCGCGACTTCCCCGCCGAGTGGCGTCAACGCTTCGGCGCTGGAGGTGAACCCTGCTCCGCAGGGAAGAACTTCGGGGTGATCGGTCCTAACGGCAAGTTCCGCAAATGTCTGCACACCGTCGATGAGTTCGAGTGGCGGGAGCATAAAATATCATGTATATTACCCGCCGCGCATCATCCGCAGATTTTGGGGTGCTACCGCGTCTCCCGCCGACC
>CACYHJ010000485.1 GCA_902774165.1 Oscillospiraceae bacterium | reverse complement strand
GTGAACGACATGGAAAAAGACGTATTCCAAATGCTGAAAGACGGCGATCCCGTCGATATGACGCAGCCATATTATCTCGCGGCCATCGAACATCTGAATTTCGGTACGCAGATGAGCCACAAGCTCAATCACGCGTTCCCGACAATGGAAAACCTGCGACCGCTTTATGAGGAGATGTTTGAAGGCCGCATCCCGAAAACGGTCAACATTATGACGCCGATCCAGATCGACTTCCCGAAACAGGTCACATTCGCGGAAAACGTGTTCATCAATCACAGCCTGACGCTGATGGCAGCGGGCGGCGTCACCATCGACGAGGGCTGCGAGATTGGCCCGCAGGTCACGATTGTCACGACGAATCACGATTTTGACGATCACGTCGTTCTGAAATGCAAAGGCGTCCATCTTTGCAGGAACGTTTGGATCGGAGCGCGGGCGCTGATCCTGCCGGGCGTGACCGTCGGCGAGAATTCCGTCATCGCGGGCGGCGCGGTGGTGACAAAGGACGTTCCGCCGAATACGGTGGTAGGCGGCAATCCGGCGCGGGTGCTGAAAAATTTGCCGCCCCCGAAGCCGGGGCAAAAACAAAAGAAGCTCTGGGAAGCGGCGGCGAAGCTGTAACAGTCGATTCGCCATGAAATTTAAGGAGATGCGATTATGGAAAAGAAAAAAGAAGTCGTGGTGCTGGTCGGCGCGGGGGCCATCGGACAGGCAATCGCGCGGCGGGTCGGCGCCGGACGTCATGTGGTGCTCGGCGACCTGAAAAAAGAAAGCGCCGACGCGGCGGCGCAAATTTTGGAGGACGCGGGCTTTGAGACGAGCACCGTCGCCGTGGATATTTCCTCGCGGGATTCGATTCTCGCGCTCATCGAGCACGCGCAAGACTTCGGTCCGATACTGAACGTCGTCAACGCAGCGGGCGTCTCCCCCTCGCAGGCGCCGGTGGAAGCGATCCTGAAAGTGGACCTTTACGGCACCGCGGTGCTTCTGGAGGAATTCGGAAAAATCATCGCCAAGGGCGGCTCCGGCGTCGTGATTTCGTCCCAATCCGGCCACCGTCTCGGCGCGCTTCCCGAGGAGGAAAACACGGCGCTCGCGACGACGCCGACTGAGGAGCTTTTGGGGCTGCCTATGCTGAAATCCATCACCGACACGCTGAAAGCCTACCAATATTCCAAGCGGTGCAACGTGCTCCGCGTGATGTACGAGGCGACGCGCTGGGGCAAACGCGGCGCGACGGTCAATTCCATCAGCCCCGGCATCATCATCACGCCGCTGGCGAATCACGAGCTGAAAGGTCCGCGGGGCGAGGGCTACCGTACCATGCTGGCGAAGTCTCCTGCGGGCCGCGCCGGAACACCGGACGAGGTGGGCGAGCTGGCCGAGTTCCTGATGTCGAAACGGGGCCGCTTCATCTCCGGCAGCGACTTCCTGATGGACGGCGGCACGACGGCCTCCTATTGGTACGGGGATTTACAGTATTTGAAGAAAACTCATTAAAGAACCGCCGAATAAGTCCCGTTCGCCTCTGTCGGGTCTATTCCGTCACGCTTCACGTTCGGGACCAATCCCTGATTGCAATAAAATTTCAGCCCTTCGTAGGTCATGCCGGTTTCTTTGCAGACCTCTTTCATGGTATACATATTGAACTCTCCCCAAAAAAATTCAAAAAACACTTGACCGGTAGGCGCTACCGTTTGATAGAATATTAGTATAACAGAGGTTTTTGTCGATGACAAGAAAGGAGTCTTTGGGATGAACGGTATTTCCCGACGCGATTTTATGAAGAAAGCGGGCATGGCGGCGCTCGGCCTGAGCCTTGTGGGATTTTCCGGGCTTGCGGCAGGCTGCGGCGGGGCGAAGGCCGCCGACGGCAAGACGGCCGCTGCGGCAAAACCGGCCGCGGCCGCGCCGGCGTCCGCGGAAAAGGCGAAGGTCTATTTCACCGACAAGATCGACGCCGAGCATCTGATCAAGCTCTACCAAAAGGTGAACGCGGAAATTCAGGGCAAGGTCGCCGTCAAGCTGCACACAGGAGAGCCTCACGGCCCGAATATCATCCCCCGTCCATGGGTAAAACACCTGATTGAGAACAGGCTTCCGGATGCAAACATCATTGAGACCAACACATA
>CACYHJ010000484.1 GCA_902774165.1 Oscillospiraceae bacterium | reverse complement strand
GCTTCGCGCTCGATATGTCGGCTGTGCCGACTCGATATGCCGCCTATGGCGGCTCGATATGCGTCGCAGGCGACGCAAGACGGGGCGCAAGCGCCCCGTAAATCAAAATTAAACTATCACCAAGGAGGCCGCCATGCATCATTACACCGTCGCAGTGCCGGTCATGAACGGCACGTTTTTCCGCTCGGACCGGGAGAGGATCGTCCGCAATCTGAATTCCGTGGGCGCCGGACGCGTCTTTCTTGCGCTGCGAGAAAACAGCCTGCTTTCCCCGGCGCGGGAAGAAGAACTGGCGGCGCTGAGAGAGAACTGCGTCTTTCTTCACGCGCGGGGCTTTGAGGTGGGCGCGTGGCTCTGGGCGTTTCTGCTGAAGCCGGACCGCGGCTTTACCCGCATGGAATCGCCGGACGGCAGGGTTTCGGAGATGACCGTCTGCCCCGCGGACCCGGAATACGCCGACGCGATGGGAGAATTTCTCGAACAGATCGCCGGCTGCGGCGTGGATCTGATTCAGTTTGACGACGATTACCGATACGGATTTCAGGATATGGGCTTCGGCTGCGTCTGCCCCCTGCACCGGAAAAGGACGGAAGCGATTCTTGGACGGCAGATCGACGGAGAGGAACTGAAACAAACGCTGCTTTCCGGCGGCGGGAACGACCTGCGGGACGCGTTTCTCAAAGCGAACGGCGAGGCGCTGGAAGCCTTTGCCGCCGCCATGCGCGCCCATGTGGACAAGGTCCGTCCCGCGGTGCGGCTCGGCTTCTGCAGCTGCATCACCTCCTGGGATCTGGACGGCGCCGTTCCCGACCGGATCAGCAGGATCCTTGCCGGAACCACCCGTCCATTTTACCGGCTGATCGGCGCGCCCTACTGGGCGGCGATGAACAACGCCTGGGGCAATCGGCTCTGCGACGTGATCGAGCTGGAGCGCATCGAATGCAGCCGCCGCGCCGACCCGGAAATCGAGATCTTCGGCGAGGGCGACACCTATCCCCGTCCCCGGCACAAGACTCCCGCCGCGTATCTTGAATTTTTCGATACGGCGATGCGGGCGGCAGGCTGCGCGGACGGCATTCTGAAATATATGCAGGATTACACCGCCGACGCGGATTATGAAACGGGATATTACGAAGCCGCGCGGCGGAACGCGGACGCCTGTGAGGCGATCGACAGGATGTTCGGCCAAAAACAGTGCGTGGGCGTCCGCTGCTGGGATAAGGCGGACAAATACCGGACCTATTCGATCCCGGAGCGCATCGCCGGCACCTGCAAGGTGCAGGAGCTGGCGTTTTCCGCCACCGCCCGGTTCCTCGCGGCAAACAGCGTCCCCACCGTGCATGAGGGGAACGGCGTGATCGGCGCGGCGTTCGGCGACGACGTGCTGAGCGTCCCGCCCGAGGCGCTGAACGGCGGCATGATCCTTGACGTTTCCGCTGCGCGGCTTCTTTCGGAACGGGGCGAGGACGTGGGGATCACCGGATTCGGGGAGTCCTTCCGCGCATCCGTCGAGATTTTCCCGGGCCCGCCGGGCCGCGCGGCGATCAACGGCGCGGCGGACGCGGTCCGTCTGACGGTCTCGCCGGAGGCGGAGATTCTTTCCCGCGGTGAAACGCCGGAGGGAGAGACGGTTCCCCTGTCTTATCTTTATACGAACGCCGCGGGACGCCGGTATCTGGTTTACGCCTGCGAGGGATATTTCGCCTCGCAGGACTGGTTCCGGTCGTATCCCCGGCAGCGGCAGATCGAACGCTTTGCGGCCTATTGCGAAAAACGCCTGCCTGCGTTCTGCCCCGGCCATCCGGAGCTGTACCTTCTGGCAAAAAAAGACGGTGAACGGCTTGCCGTGGGACTGTGGAACGCGTTTCCCGACCCGGTTTATGCGCCCCGCATTCTTGTGGACGGCGACTGGTCTGCGGCGGAAGGGTTTCGCTGCGAGGCGCAGATTCACGGCGGCGCGGTGACGCTCGGCGATCTCCCGCCCTGGGGCTTTGCGTTCTTTGAGCTTCGTTGAGCCGACCCGTAAAATCAGAATTTGCTTAAGGCAACACCGCACAAATACGAATGCGCGTCTTGCTTGATCTTTGTTCCGTCATCTTGCACAGATTCTCCTTGACAACCGTCAGGTTGCCTGCGG
>CACYHJ010000483.1 GCA_902774165.1 Oscillospiraceae bacterium | reverse complement strand
GTCGCCGAACAGCAGCGTTCTGACCGGGGACGCGTCGACCGCGGCGCGGTACTGCGCGTCAAGGGCGTTCAGCTTCTCAATCTAGGCGTCGGCGTTCGCCGTGTAAACCGCCTTGTTCTGCGGATCCAGCGCGCCGATGCGCTCGGCAAGCCCCCGCGTGAGCGCCGCGGCGTTTTTCAGGGAAAGCCAGACGTGCTCGTCGTATTCGGCCTCCTCTTCGCCTTCTTCGCCCTCTTCTTCCGCCTGCATGCCTTCCTTGACCTCTTCCTCCTTCACCGCGTCACCCAGCCCGGCGAGAAGATTCACCGCGACGACCGCGCTGTCGCCGGGCTTTGTGTTCATGGCGTCGTCGACCCATTTGTCCGACTCGCCGCCCACATAGACGAACAGATCGGAGCCGTAAATCGTCAGCAGGTCCGTCATGGTGGGCTGGTAGCTGTGCAGGTCGGAGCCGCTGCCCAGCAGCAGCGTCAGTTCGATCCCGGCGGGATTTTCGCCGAGGATCTGACGGATCCAGTCATACTGCGGGAAGACCGTGGCGACGATCTTCAGCGCGCCCGCGTCTTTCGCCCCGGCAGCGGTCGTCGGCTCGTCTGCCCCGGGCGTTTTCTCTCTTGTGCAGGCGCCGAAAACTGCCGGCAGCATCGCCAGCGCGAGAATCAGCGCAAGGATCTTGTATTTTTTTATCTTCATCATAATGAAACACCTCAATATATTAAATATATTAACGATAAAAGATAAGGGAAATTCAGCCGTCCGGGAAGCGGTTCAGCGAGTGAGCTTCACCTTCAGCGCGATCGGGGTCCGGTTGCCGGAACGATCCGGCCGGAGCGGAATCCCGGAGCGCAGGACCGGCCCGGCGGCAAATAGAACGCCCGCCGATACAGGCACTGCAAAGAGGAACCGAAGCGAGGAAAAGAACGCCGCGATCCCGGCGCAGACAGGACAGCCGTCCCCGGCGCAGTCATGCTCCGATTGAAAAACAACCGCAAACGCGCTGAGCAGAAAAACGGCGCATACAACCGCCGCGGTCAGCGCGACGGCACGACGCGTCCTGTTTTTCATCGAATCTCCCCCTTCGTCCTGCGTTGTTTTATTTCTTCGTCTGGCATTTGTCGCACAGCCCGTACAGCACGGTATTGGACCGGTCAATGAGGAAATTCTCATTGCCCTCCACGCTGTCGATCAGCGAATCCGTACGCGCAGCGCTCATATGGAAGGTCTTGCCGCAGCTGCTGCAGGACAGATGCAGATGCGCCCGGCAGTCCCCCGCGTCGAGATAGCGGAAATACGCCTCCCGGCTGCTTTTGGGCAGGAAGGGGGATGAGAAGGCCGACGGCTTTCCTTTCTGTGTCAAAACGGAAAAGAAGGTGGGTGTGGAGGACCTGATGAAGGTGATGTCCTTCCATTACGAAGGCACGCCGGACGACATGCGCTTCGGCCCCGGCATCCAGTTGTCTTACCGCGTTGTGACCGATAAGGAGCACAACCTTTCGCAAGACATTCAGGCCGACCCGACCGATGCCGACGTCAAACCCCAACCGCGTACCGGCGTCAACCAGAGTCCGACGGTGCTCGATGCTGCACAGCCACAGCAGATTGATTCTCAGCTCAATCCACACCTCACATTCGGCAATTACATTGAGGGCGAGAGCAATAAGCTCACGCGCTCGGTCGGCTTGTCGATTGCCGAGCACCCCAATACGATGCAGTTCAACCCGATGTTCATCTATGGTCCCTCCGGCTGTGGTAAGACCCACCTCATCAATGCCATCGGTATGCGCACCAAACAGCTCTACCCGCAGAAGCGCGTGTTGTATGTCTCGGCGCGCCTCTTCCAGGTGCAGTACTCCAATGCGGTGCTGAAGAATGCCATCAACGACTTCATCGGCTTCTATCAGACCATCGACATGATTATCGTCGACGACATTCAGGAGTGGATGGGCAAGACCAGTACGCTCAACACTTTCTTCTATATCTTCAACCATCTCTTCAAGAACGGCAAGCGCATCATTCTGGCCTCCGACCGTCCGCCGGTCGATTTGAAGGATGTACCCGACCGTCTGCTGTCGCGCTTCTCGTGCGGACTGATTGCCGAGATGTCGAAGCCCAACTTGAAGTTGCGTGTGGATATCCT
>CACYHJ010000482.1 GCA_902774165.1 Oscillospiraceae bacterium | reverse complement strand
AACTCAAGGAAGAAATCAAAAAGCATCTTGACGAAAAGGGAATCGAATACGTTGACTGCGGGACCGATTCTCCCGCGTCGACGGATTATCCCATCTGGGCGAAGAAGGTCTGCGACGAGATCACCGCCGGCAGGGCGGAAAAGGGGATTCTCTGTTGCGGCACCGGCATCGGCATTTCCATGGCGGCCAACAAGGTGAAGGGCATCCGCGCCGCCTGCTGCAGCGACTATTTCAGCGCGAAATATACCCGTCTGCACAACGACGCGAACGTGCTTTGCATGGGCGGCCGCGTCGTGGGCGCGGGGCTTGCCTGCGAGCTGGTCGACGTATTCCTCGAAACGGAATTTGAGGGCGGCGAACGGCATTGCCGCAGGATCGCGCTGCTGCACTCCCTCGAGGAGAACTGAACATGATCCGTCTTGAAACGAAAAACGGCAGATTCAAGGTTATGCAGTTTGCCGATATTCAGGAAATCACGGATTTTTCCCCGGATACCGAAAACCTGATGCGCGCCGCGCTCCAGCAGGAAAATCCGGACCTTGCGGTGCTGACCGGCGATCAGATCAAGGGCTACGGGCTTTCCATGCTGGGCGGGAACAGCCGGGAAAAGGCGGAGAAGATCATCCGGAAGATCTCGTCCGTTTTTGAAAGCTGCGGCACGCCCTTTGCCGTCGTCTTCGGCAACCACGACGCGTTCGGCGACGCGGACAGGGAATTTCAGTACGGGGTTTATGCCCGCTCGCCGATGTTTGTGACCGGCGGTGAATATCTCGGCGGGGTCGGCACGTTTTCGATCCCGGTCTGTTCTCCGGACGGCGCGCAGGCGTTCAATTTGTACGGCTTCGAATCCTGCGAATGGGTGGAGGAGCTGAAGCGTTTCGTGAACGTGCCGGAGCGGCAGCTGGAGCTTTACCGGAAGGAGCGGGACGCCATCAGGGCCCGGGAGGGCAGATACGTCCCGTCGCTTGCCTTCCAGCATGTGCCCGTGCATGAGATCCACGAGATCCTGAAGCGCGTGCCGGAGGGGACGCCCGGCGCGGTGCGCGGCAGAAAACCCTTTGACGGCAGATATTTTGTGCTCGGCGATACCGTGCGTCCCGGCGCGTTTCTCGGAGAGAACGCCGGTGTGATGGATGTGAATACCGGTGAGTTTCAGGCGCTGCGGGAAAAACGGGACGTGCTGGGCCTGTTCTTCGGGCACGATCATAACAACAGCTTTGTCGGCTCTTATCAGGGCATGGATCTGGGGTACTGCCAGGGCTGCGGATTCAATTGCTACGGTCCCGGCGACAATCGCGGCGTGCGGGTCTTCGTTCTGGACGAAGCGGCGCCGGAAGCATACGAAACCTATACCGTCACCTACGGCAGCCTGTTCGGTTCCCATTATGAACGGCCGCTGGTCAAGGCGGTGTACGACCGCTCCGCATCTTCGGTGGAGGACGCCGTCGATATGGGAAAAAGGGCGATGAAGAAAGCCGCCGTCGCGGCCGTCGTCGCGTTTGCGGCCAAGGGAATGATTGACACGATCAAAAACAGGAGGTTTTTCTGATGGATCAACTGAAAAAACTGAGCTTCCACCATGTGGATATCACCGGCGGTTTCTGGGCGGCGCAGCAGAAGCTGAACCGGGAGACGACCATTTACGCCGTCCGCGACCGTTTTGAGGACACCTGGCGCTTCAAGGCCTTCAACTTCGGCTATAAGGAGGGCGGCGACGAGCCCAGACCGCACTATTTCTGGGATTCCGACGTGGCGAAGTGGGTCGAGAGTGCCGCGGATATCATTTCGAAGCATCCCGACCTGGCGCTTGAGGCGAAGATCGAGGAAGTGGTCGACGCGATTGAGGCGCATCAGGATGAGAACGGGTATTTCAATATCTATCACACCGTCGTGGAGCCGGAAAACCGCTTTAAGCTGCAGGACCATCACGAGCTTTATTGCCTCGGCCATTTCATCGAGGCGGGGGTCGCTTATTACGAAGCCACCGGGAAGGACCGGCTGCTGAAGCTTTTGGACAAGTATATCGACCTTGTGATCCGCGCATTCGTGACGGAGAAGACCGCAGCCTTCGACGTGCCCGGCCACGAGGAGATCGAGCTGGCGCTCTACCGGCTTTACGATCTGAAAAAGGATCGGAAATATCTTGACCTCGCGG
>CACYHJ010000481.1 GCA_902774165.1 Oscillospiraceae bacterium | reverse complement strand
TTATGACCGACCCGGCCAGGGAATAACAGTCCTGATTATAATACATCGCCCCGATCTCGTATTTCCCCTCGTCGAACAAGCGCAGCATATTGTCGGGATAGGCAAAGAGCAGAATATCGGTGTCGAGCACAAGACATCGCTCGATATCTCTTTCCTGCATCATCCGGAGAAGATAGAGCCAGCGGATGATGCAGAACGATTCATAGTCGTACGAATTGGTCGAGCAATGTTTGTATATGCCGAGAAATTCGTCCGCGATCCCCTTGTAGGACGTCATGTCGACATGGTTCACAAAATCGAAGCGGTCGTTCTCTTTGTCGCCGAGCAGAAAGATCTCGGTGCCGTCCGGGATCACGGCACGCGCCTGACGCAGCGAATACTCCATATAATCGCTGTAGCCGCGGTGGATGAATACGATCGGGATTCCCATAACACTATTTCCTTATAGTCACCAATAAGTCGCGTTCTCGACTTTCGAACAGCACCTCGGCGTTTCATCCTCGGACGGCGACGTCCAGAATTCGTTTATCAGCGGAGAGTTTTTCCACCGGTTGCCGTAAATGCCGAACAGCATCTGCAAAACCCCGCCGAGGTGCACGGCTTTTTTGCCCAGCTGCTTGACATGAGCCGCCAGCGGGAACCCGTAGGCGCCCGCTCCGATCAAGGCGATGTCG
The DNA here is from genome assembly GCA_902774165.1 of Oscillospiraceae bacterium. Lineage (GTDB taxonomy): Bacteria > Bacillota > Clostridia > Oscillospirales > Acutalibacteraceae > RGIG2774. The sequence continues at coordinate 1,482 of CACYHJ010000481.1, read as the reverse complement.
AAGTCGCTCCGGGAAATTTCCCGTTTCATGTATTCCAGCGCGTCGAACCAGGTCGGGAAATCGCATTCCCCGCCGAGGGATTGCACGGCCTGAACGATCTTCAACTCGAATTCGGGAAGGATGTACGGATTTTCGAACAACTTCTCGCGAATTCGGTACTGTTTTCGGATGGACCCCGCAAAGGGGTGGACCACAAGGATCTTTTTCCCTTGCAGACATCGGGTCCACGGCTGTTCGCAGAAGAAGGGTTCGAGCCCGTGCAACGGGATCGTCGTCAACCGGTCCTGGAAATATTTTCTGACCCGAAATTCTTCCGGCCGCCAGCAGCCCAGAATATCCGCCGATCCCATGCATTCCAGCATCAATTCGCAAAACCGACTCAGATGCTCCTTGTCGGCGGGAAAAAATCCGGAATAATCGCAGATCATTCTGCGGATCCTCGCATCGAAGCCGATCGGTTCGAAATGCAGTTCGCGGATCAGTTTTTGAACGAAACCGAGATCCCGGTTGATATATCCCGTAACGGTCTCCAACTCGGTCGCCCCCATCCGGCAGATCATAACCGGATCGGTCGCGGTCAGGGCGTCGTAAACGACCTGATTCGATTCCTGAACCGATTGACAGGTCAACGGCAGGTGAAACGGACTGCCGACCATCTTTTTGGCCGTGCAGTAAACGGGCCACAATATATTCGCGCGAAACTCGGATCTGTTCATGACTGCCATCCATCTGCCGACAAGGCGAAAAACGTAAGCCGCGTTGCTCCCCGGCGCGCCGCGGAGCCCCGGTGCTCTTTCACCAGTAACATCCGCCCTCTATCTTGTGAAAACACTGCGGTCTGCTTTTCTCGCCCGGACGGATCCAGTATTCGTTGTAAAGTCCGCGATACGCCGGCATCGCATCCCAGCGGGCGCCCTTTATGCCGAAGAGCATCTGCAGCACCCCGCCCACGACGACCGCCTTGCGGCCGAGCCGCTTGATGTGGGCCGCCAACGGAAAGCCGTAAGGTCCGGCGGCGATCAGCGCGATGTCGAAATCGATCTCCGCGATCTCGCGCTTCATGCACTCCAAGCAGTCGAACCAACCGGCGAAACCATCGCGCAGACCGCGATAAAACGGCATGTAGGTGCGCAAATCGAATTCGGGCAGGATATCGGGGTTGCGGAAAAGTTTTTCCCGCCGCCGGTACTGGCCCGCGATCTCCTCGACGAACGGCTGTATCACCAGGACTTTCCTGCCCCGCAGCGCCGCCGTCCACGGCGTCGCCGAGAAAAACGGTTCGAGATCGTCGAGCGAAATCACGTCGAAGTCATAGGGCGTCTTGAACACTTCGAACTCTTCCCAGCGCCAGGCGGCGAAGACGTCCAGTTGCCCCAGATCGCTCATCATCAACTGCGTGAAGCGCTCGAAAAAAGCGTCGTCGGGATGTTCGACGCTCTTCCACAGCCGCCGGAGCTTCTTCGCCCGGTGGAGCGGCGCCAC
>CACYHJ010000480.1 GCA_902774165.1 Oscillospiraceae bacterium | reverse complement strand
CATTTTTTATCCCTTTATGGTTGCTGGTTTTCTTGAGTTAATTGTTCAATTTCGCGTCGAGAGCGAGAAATGCCGCGACGAGTTCGCGGTGGATGTTGGAGTAGGGGAAACGTCCCTGCATCAGCGGGATGCGGGTGGCGGCGTAACTATCCGCCTGATCTATCGACTTTTGATCGGGCGCGTAGCCCAGCGAGCCGTTGCAGAGGCTGAGGATCATCGGGCAGGGGGCCTTCACTCCGGCGACGGTCTCGTTTTTGATCGCCTGCATGATCTCGAAGGGGGCGCCGAGAAACTCCAGCGGGCCGACCTTGACCGCGTAGACGTTGGCGACGATATTGGTGTTTGCGCCGGAGCGGAGCAGTGTGAGCAGTTTTTCCAATCCGGTGCGGTAGACGGTGTTCATCCGTACGTCCTTGTCGTCGTCGGAGGCGTCGGCGCGGTTCAGCACGGCGTCGATCTCGCGTTTTTTCTCCAGCAGCGCGGGCTCGTCCCACGATTTGACGGTGGAAAATTCGACGGTGGAGTACGCGGTCTTAACTTCATCGACGGCGATCTCCGCCGCCTTCGTCAGACCGTCGCGGATCGCCCGGGCGAAGCGGCCGGCGATGATGTCGAGCGCGAGCAGCGACTCCTGTTCCGGCTTGTGCACGACGCAGCTGTTGACGTCGCCTTCGGCGCCTTGCAGGAACACCCCGACCGAGCCGGGATGTTCGCGCATGATGTTGTGGATGGCGACGCCGGGATAGTCGCCGTGAAGGTAGTGGCACTTCTGACAGCAGACCACCGCGTGACAGCCGAAATTCACGATAAAACCCTTCAGCACCCCTTGCGCATCGTCGAAGCGGATCACCTGACATTCGGTGTCGGTGAGTTCCGGCTTGGCGGGTTCCCAGCTGTCGTCGAGAACCTCTTCGAGGGGAGGGGCGTCCTTGTCGTAGACGCGGTTGAGTCCGATGTGGCGGCAGGGCACGCGCGCGGCGGATACTTTGACTTCCCCGCGGTTGTTCCAGGCGTCGATCCCCGCCTGGGCGACTTTGTAGGGGAGTATTTGCAGATACGGCAGATCGGCGACGCCCCAGCCCACGTTGTTGGCGACGACGGCGGGGGCGGAATGGGTGTGCGTGACGGTGACGAGGATCTCCTCCGGGGAGAATTCCGGCAGTTTTTCCGCGATGATCTCACGGGCGAGGCGGGCGGTCTCCGGCGCCATGGTGGTGAGGTCGCAGCTGATGATGATCGCCTTGCCGCTGCCGGACTGGAACGCGGCGGCACGCGCCTCCAGACGGTCGCGGACGAAGGTGGAGTTGCGGTTCAGGAACGGCCCGAATCCGCCCATGCTGACGCCGACGCGCGGCGTGATGTCGAATTTTGCGAATCCCGCTTTCATGATGCCTCTGTTTTCGGTTCGAGAAACGATTTGCTTATAATATAGCGTCCGCGGTCACGGCATGTCAATATGCGGGACTACATAACGCCGCGCGCATCCGAGCGTCGATTCGGTGAAACGGATCGGTTCGGACAGACGGTTTACCTCGTCGGCGACAACTTCGGGATCGTATTTCCCTTCCGGGAACACGGTGAATTCGAATTCGTGCATCCCCTGATCGCAGACGGGGAAGGGGAGGTCGTCCGGGACGACACACGGGTTGTGATGCGCGAAATACGGCGAACGCAGCAGCGTCATTGACAGCCAGATCAGCCAGCATCTTGCGGTTGATGTCAACGCCCTTCTTCTTCAGGCCGCTGATCAGGGTGGAATAGTTCATGCCGTTCAGGCGGGCCGCCGCGTTGATACGGGCGATCCACAGAGCGCGGAATTCGCGCTTGCGCAGCTTGCGGCCGGTGTAAGCATAACGAAGTGAGCGGCGCACCTGCTCGCTGGCGGTGCGATACTGCTTGGATTTAGCGCCAAAGTAGCCCTTCGCCAGCTTGAACACCTTGCGGCGCTTTTTATGGGCGGTAACAGCCCTCTTAATACGTGCCATTGGTCAATCCTCCTTGCCGGAAATGGGCTTATTTGTACGGAATCAGCGTGCGGATGGTGGCTGCTTCAGCGTTGTTCTGCAGCACGCCGCCCTTGCGCATGTGACGGATACGCTTGGTGGTCTTCTTGTTCAGGATGTGGTTGCAGTTCATGCTCTTATGCTTGACCTTACCAGTCTTGGT
>CACYHJ010000479.1 GCA_902774165.1 Oscillospiraceae bacterium | reverse complement strand
GTGCGTCGCTTCGCCGTCCGTCGTGAAGCCGGTGAAATCGTGGGCTTCCTCCACGTAAACGGCGGTGACGGTCAGATCGCCGGTGACGCTGTCAAACGCGTTGTCCCAGCCGGTGAATTTCATATGCTTCGCGTTGTCGCCGTCGATCGAGAGATACGTCGGGACCTCTGGCGCGGTCGCGCCCGAGCCGTGGTTCACGGGCTGGGTCTTCAGCGTTTCATTTGTAAATCCGTTTTTGAACGTGACGGTATAGGTGTTGATCTGCCATTTCGCGTACAGCGCGGTATTGCCGTTCGTGTCATAGGGGTCGGTGAAGGTCCGCGCGCCGCTTGCGTTGTAATACTGCAGGCCGCCCCCGTTCGCAAGGGTGTAATACCCCCCGAACGTATAGCCGGTCTTCTGCGGAACGGTGATCGACGCGGGGATCTGCGCCATATATTTCACGGGCGCCGAGGCCGTGCCCGCGGCGAGGTCCGCCCCGCCGTTGTCAAAATTCAGCGTGTATTCAAGCGTTCCGCCGCCCTCGGTCACCCGGTAGATCCGGCGGTAGTTGACCGTGCCGGTGCCGGTCAGGACGACCTCGACCCGGCTGCACCCCTGCGTCAGCTCAAAGGGGAAGGTAAACGCGGAGGCGTTCGGGATCGTCGAATTCTCGGTGACCCAGGTGTTGCCGTTATCTTTTGTGATCCGGTAGTAGCCGGACATATTCTCGCCCTCGATCTCGGCGACGTATTTGCCCGCCGGCAGATCAAGATACGGTCCGTATGCGATGAAGCCGCCGTTGACGGGCACGGTGCCCTCGTGGATCAGCGTGCCGAAGCTGCGGCGGTAGATCCGTCTGGTATAGACCGTGCCGCCGCCCATGGTGCGCACCTCCACGCCGGAGGTATTCTTATTCACGGCAAAATCCACGCTGAACGCCGACGCGTTGGGGATGGAGCCGGAGGCGAATTTCGATTCGCCGCTGTTATAGGCCACGTCCCAGGTGCCGGACATGCCGGAGCCGGTATACTCCGCCCGGTAAAAGCCGGGGACGAGATCGACGTACGGGCCGTAGGAGCTGTGAGAGCCGCTGACGCCGATATTGGACCAGCTGGCCCGGCTCGATGCGCCAGATCTGCCGCGCGTGGCAGGTGCCGGTGCCCTCGATACGCGCCTCGATGCTCGTCGCGTCCGACGGGATCGAAAAATCCACGGAAAAAGCGGTGGACGACGGGACGGACCCGGCGGCGTAGGTCCCGCCGCTGCCGACCACGTCGTATCTGCCGGTCATATTCTCGCCGTAGAAATACACGCGGTAGCTGCCCGTGGGCAGGGAGCAGTAGGGGCCGTAAGCGATATGGGCGGAGCTGACGCCGATGCCGCCCTCGCTGACCAGCTCGCCGGGCATGATGCGCATGACGCGGCGCGCCGTGCAGGTGCCGGAGCCGATCAGCCAGATCTCCACGTTCTCAAGACGCTTATTGACCGAAAAGCGGATCGAGAACGCGGAGGGGTTGGTGATGCTGCCCTCCGCGAGCGTGTACGCAGGGTTATGGACGCCCACCCTCCAGGTGCCGCTCATGTTCGAGCCTTCGAAATAGACGGCGTATTCGCCCGGATCCAGCGTGATATAGGGGCCGAAGGCGAAGGTGCTGCCGTTCACGCCGATGCCGCCCTCGGCGACAAGCGTTTCCGTCGCCGCCGCGCCCGCGGTCAGGCTCATAGGCAGCGCGGTCAGAATAAGCAGCAGCGCCATGAGAAGCGCAAGGGATTTCCTCGTTGCGTGTTTCATAACTGATCCTTCCTTACGTTTTGATAAAGAATTCCAATTTTCCACATTTTAATATAGCACAAAAAAACAAAACATTCAAGCCTCATTTTATCTATATTTCACGATTTCCCTTGTTTTTTCCGCATAGTCGCGCTATAATAAAAACAGCATCCAATGCAAATATTCCCCAAGGAGGAAAACTTATGAAAAAAACCGTATCCGTACTGCTTTCGCTGGTCCTGCTGCTGTCCTGCGGCGTGACCGCGTTCGCCGAGGGCGCGAGCGACGACAGCTTCGGCGCTTACGAGCACGTGTTCATCGTCGGCATCGATGGCATGGGCACATCCTTCGAACTGGTCGACAGCCCCAACTTCGACCGCATCTTTGCCGACAACGCCTACCGCCACGACGCGCACACCGAAACGCTGACCGTCTCCGCCCAGAACTGGGGCTCGATCCTCACCGGCGTGGACTACATGACCCACGGCTTCACCAACGGCAGCTGCGAGGAAAACGAGCGCGGCTCCGACTCCCCCAATAACTCGATTTTCTATTACGCGCGTCAGCAGTTCCCCGATGCGGAGCTGGTGTCCTTCAACAACTGGGACGCCATCAACCACGGCATCATCGAAAACGATATCAACGTCAGAAAGATCAACCGCGGCACCGACCCGCTGGTCACCGACGCCATCGTGAATTATTTTGAAAAGGGCAACGTGCCCAAGCTCATGTTCGTGCAGCTGGACTCCGTGGACCACGCCGCCCACACCTACGGCGGCTTCAGCAAGCAGTATTACAGCGCCGCCGCCAAGGCGGACGTGTTTTTGGGCGATATCTATGACGCCATCGACGCGAAGGGCCTGATGAAGAACAGCCTGTTCATCGTCGTCGCCGACCATGGAGAGACCACGAACGGCCACGGCGGCACCACCAAGGAGGAGAGCTCCGCCGTCCTCGCCGTCGCCGGCCATTCCGTCAACAAGGTGAGCCTGAACGAGGACGTCCACAACAGAGACGTCTCCGCCATCGCCCTTTACGCGCTGGGCATCGAGAAGCCGGAGCATTTCATCTCCGCCGTTCCCGCCGAGCTGTTCGGCGAGAGCCGCGAGAAGACCGTGGAGGAGAACCCCCTGCAGGGTGCTGCCCGCGTGTGGAGAAAATTCCTGTATACCTTCGTGCGGCTGATCAACCTGATCGCGGGGATTTTTGATTAAGGATCAAGGCTCAAGGCCCGAGGCCCGAGACCCGAGAATCGAGGCCCGAGGCTTGAGACTCGAGAGTTGAGGCCCGAGATTGACACTGAAACCAATCTTTGATCAATAGACAGACAAGGCCTCCCGGCGAAAACGCCGGGAGGCTCGTTGTTTTTGTTGAAATATTAACGCGTTAAAAACAGACCGCCGGACTGTTTTCTTTCCGTGCCGTAAACAGTTTAACATTTCACATTTCACATTTCACTTTTCACTTTTCACATTTCACATTTCACTTTTCACATTTCACTTTTCACT
>CACYHJ010000478.1 GCA_902774165.1 Oscillospiraceae bacterium | reverse complement strand
AACTCTCCGCCATGAAAGAAACCTGATTTGTCTATCAAATCAGGTTTCTTTCAGTTATATTCGTCTGCGGCGCGTTGTATTGCTTCGCAGTTATATTCGGCTTACGCCGAGTTATATTGCGCTGCGCGCAGTTTGAAGGCGAATATAATATCACTTTGCGGCACAGCCGCAAAATATAACTGATCCGCAGGATCAATACAACTGCGCCTCAGACGCAATAAAACTTGATAGATTTATTCTTTTATGATATGATCTGTTTGAGGGGATTGTTATGGCAGACAGTGTCCTCAGAGATAGATCCAAAGAATTTGCAAAACAAATCGTTTTTCTTTGCAGAACGATCAAGCAGGAGCACCGTGAATCCGTGCTCACAAATCAACTGCTCAGAAGCGGTGCATCAATTGGTGCAAATATTCATGAAGCGCAGTACGCGCAGGGGACAAAAGACTTTATTTCAAAGTTTGAAATATCCCTTAAAGAAGTATACGAGACGGAGTATTGGCTTGAATTGCTGTATGAAACCGAATATATAGATGAACAAACGTACAAACCGATTCAAAACAGCTGCGGAGCCAGCAGACGTATGCTCATGTAACGATTCCCTTTGTTTGTTAAAATAGCAGTCTTTCCTCATAATCAAAGCGCTTTTGTCGGCAGACAAAAGCGCTTTATTTCGTTATATTCTCCTGCGTTGAGCGATCTTGCGCTGCGAGCCGTTACGGGACGAATCAGTCTGCACGCTCAAGGCTGCCCGTCAGATCACACAGCCCCTCGGCAGCGGCGGCGAGCCAAAGCCGGGGGCTTTTTTCGTTTGCCATCAAACCGCAGATGCGGTTTCATCTGCAAGAAAACTTTTCCTGATCTGCGCGAGAAATCTTTCTGCGATGGGGGTAAAGGCTTGATACTTATTCCAGATCAAAAACAGTTTTGTTTCAAGCGTCGGAGACAGGGCGCGGAACACAAGTCCGCTCTCCGGCGAGGTGTCCACCAGCTTTGCGAACGTGAGCTGACAGCCCAATCCTTCTTTGACAAACATGGAGGCGTTGTACGCAAGGCGAAAGGAGCCTTCTAACTGAAGCTCTGATAATCGTTCCCCGCACCATCTTCCGATGTCGTTTTTCCATGACTGCTCTGAGGTGAAGAGCGGCACGCCGACGAGGTCATCCACGGTTATGACGCTCTTTTCGGCAAGCGGTGAATCCGCGGGAACGACCGCGCCCCAGACGTCCGACTCCGGGAACGGCAGATACGCGTATTTGCGCGCGTCGGGCGTTTCGCAGACGACCGCAAAATCCAGCAGGCCCTTGTCGAGCTTTTCCGTAACCTGCTCCGTGTCGCCGCTGGTAATATGATAATGCAGGCCGGGATACAGGTTTTTCAGCGCGCGGATCTCCTTGGCGAGATACCGGATCTGATAGGATTCCGCAAGCCCGAGATACAGCTCGCCACCGGTGATATCATCCAGTGACAGAAATTCTTTTTCGATCTTATCCGCCATCGTGACGAGATCTTCGGCGCGATCCCGCAGCAGAATTCCCTCCTGCGTCAAGGAAATGGAAAAGCTGTGCCGTTCAAACAGCTTCTTGCCCAGCTCGTCCTCCAGTGCTTTCAGCGTTTTGGAAAGCGTCGGCTGTGTCACGTGAAGCTGTTCGGCGGCGCGTGTCATGTTTTCTTCCCGCGCTACGGCGAGAAAATAGCGAAGGGTCCGTATTTCCATCCTGCTCACTCCTTCATGATATGTTTAATATGAATATCACGATATTCATTATAACCATTAGCGAAAACAAAATCAAGGCAGTATAATCAAATCACAAGAAGAAAACTCCGGGAGGAATGGACATGGACGACCGGCTCCGGCGTCTGCGTGACGACTTGCATGAGATCGGATGCGATCAGGCGGAAATCGCGGACGCGGAAAGACTTATTCAGGCAGGGGACGATGAAGCACTGATAAAACATCTCAGAAAATGCCGTTGTTCTCTTTTGGAAGAAATGCACGCATGCGGCAGAAGAATCGACCGAATGGATCAGCTGATCCGCCGGTCGGAACAAATTGCAAAATAAATCAGAAAGGTTTGGGATATACCATGAAAAAAGAAGAACGGAAGCTCACGCAGGAATGGGACAAGACTTTCCCGAAAAGCGAAAAAGTCGATCACAGCAAGGTGACCTTTGT
>CACYHJ010000477.1 GCA_902774165.1 Oscillospiraceae bacterium | reverse complement strand
TTCTAATGCCTATTGCCTAATGCCTAATGACTGTAAATTCTGATTTAACGGCTCCGCCGCTAAATCAGAATTTACCGGCCCGTCCGGGCCGGTCTCAGTGACTTTTCGCCTTGCTCTCGCAGTAAATGCAGCGATAGATCCGTTTTTCCCTGTCCGTCAGACGGAACACCTGGGGCAACTCCTGCTCGGTGGAGGTGATGCAGCGGGGATTGCGGCAGGAGATCACGCCGGTGACCGTCTGCGGCAGCTCCAGATGCCTGCGCTTGTCCAGCTTGCCGTCCCGGATGATATTTACCGTAGCGCCGGGGTCAATATAGCCCACGGCGTCGAAATCCAGGTCGAAGACCTTGTCGATTTTGATGATATCCTTCCTGCCCATTTTCACGCTGTCCACGTTCATGAGGATCGCCACGGCGCAGTCCAGCTCCGAAAGCTTCAGGATGTCGTAAAGCACCATCGCCTTGCCCGCGGTGATGTGGTCGATCACGATTCCGTTATTGATGGGAGTAATAATCATACGCGCACCTCACTCGATGTTCAGAAGCTTCAGAATCAGCGCCATGCGGATGAACTTTCCGTAAAGCGCCTGCTTGAAGTAACAGGCCCGCGGGTCGTCGTCCACCCGCACGGAGATCTCGTTGACGCGGGGCAGCGGGTGCAGGATCGCCATATCCCGCGGCGCGTTCACAAGCTTTTCCGGCGTGAGCACGTAGCTGTCCTTGAGCCTGATATAATCCGCCTCGTTGAAGAAGCGCTCGCGCTGCACGCGGGTCATATACAGGATGTCGAGCCCGGGCATCGCGTCCTCAAGGCTCTGGGTCTCGGTGAATTCCACGCCCTCTTTGGTCAGCTCCTGCCGCAGATATTCGGGGATGCGAAGCTCCTCCGGCGAGATGAGCACGAATTTCACGTTTTTATACCGCCGCATGGCGTTGAGCAGAGAGTGCACCGTCCTGCCGAATTTCAGGTCGCCGCAGAAGCCGATCGTCAGGTCGGAAAGGCGTCCTTTTTCACGGCTGATGGTGAGAAGGTCCGTCAGCGTCTGCGTCGGGTGGTTGTGGCCGCCGTCGCCCGCGTTGATCACGGGGACGCTCGCGTTCATCGCCGCGACCATCGGCGCGCCCTCCTTGAAGTGGCGCATGGCGATGATATCCGCGTAACAGCTGATGATCTTCGCGGTGTCGGCGACGCTCTCCCCCTTCGCGGCGGAGGAGCTCTGCGCCTCGGAGAAGCCCAGCACGTTGCCGCCCAGCTCGTACATCGCCGCCTCGAAGCTCAGACGGGTGCGCGTCGACGGCTCGTAAAACAGCGTGGCCAGCTTTTTGCCCCGGCATTTTTCGGCGTACGCCGCGGGATGTTCAATAATGTCGTTCGCCTTGGCGATCAGCGCGTCCAGCTCGCCGGTCGTCAGGTCGAGAATGTCGATCAGATGCTGCATTTTGTCAGGCAATCTTGATCCCCTCGCTTTCTATATTTTCATAATACGGCAGATAATTCTTGTACCGCTCGTAAGTCGCGGAATCCGTAACGGAAAGCGAAACCTCAACGCCGTATTCCATTGAAAGCGCGTCCGCCAGCTCGATAAACGCGGCGCGAAGCTCGTTCAGCCGTTCACGGGAGCAGTTGATCCGGATCATAATATCAACGTCGGACTCATTGTTATAGTCGCCGCGGGCATAGGACCCGTAAAGGACGACCGCGTCGGGGTCTTCCCCGAGGATCGCTCGGGTCTTTTGCGCTGCGGCTTCGCCGATTACGATCGCATCGTTTTTATCGCACACGGTTTTCGCCTCCCTCATAAGATTATTATATGCCGTATTGATGAAATTTTCAATACGGATGCGTTACACGCTGATCCAGCTTTCATCCGAAGGATTGTTTCTGAATTGAATCAGCCGCGCCACGTCCTCGGGCCGGATATATCCGGTCTCGGCGGCGACGGCGGCGATCACGTCGAAATTCGTCAGGCTCACGTTTTTCACGTTCGCGGCGGCAAGGCGGTCAAGCCCCTTCTTCATGCCGTAGGTGAAGATGCTCACGATGCCCAGCACCTCGGCGCCGGCCTCCCGCAGCACGTCCACCACCTCGAGGACGCTTCCGCCGGTGGAAATCAGGTCCTCCACGACGACGACCTTCTGTCCCTTTTCAAGCCTGCCCTCGATCTGGTTGCCTCTGCCGTGGTCCTTGT
>CACYHJ010000476.1 GCA_902774165.1 Oscillospiraceae bacterium | reverse complement strand
AGCACGTCGCCGCCGCAAGCTGCAGCAGCAACCATATAAGTGCCCGCCTCAATCTGATCCGGAATGATGGAATAAGTGCAGCCGTGCATTTTTTCAACGCCGTGGATTCTTATAACGTCCGTTCCCGCGCCCCTTACATCGGCGCCCATTGAGTTGAGAAAGTTAGCAAGGTCAACTATATGGGGCTCTTTAGCCGCATTTTCAATAACAGTAAGACCTCTTGCAAGAACCGCCGCAAGCATAACGTTGATTGTTGCGCCAACGGAAACGGTGTCCATATAAATCGAAGAGCCGACAAGCTTGTCCGCATTGGCGCTGACCATACCGTCAACAATATCAACGTCAGCTCCGAGCATTTCAAAGCCCTTTATGTGAAGGTCTATCGGTCTAACGCCGAAATTGCAGCCTCCCGGCATCGTGGTTTTGGCGCTGCCGAAGCGCCCGAGCATCGAGCCGATGAAATAATAGGACGCGCGCATTTTCTCGGCGTAAACGCCGGGAACCGCGCAGGAGGAAATCGCGCTTGTGTCGATCTCGTAGCAGTTCGGGTTCAGCATTCTGATTTCCGCGCCCAGCGTACGAAGGGTCTTGAGCAGCAGCCGGACGTCGCTGATGTCCGGAATATTCTCAATACGGCATTTCCCGCCGGCAAGGATCGTCGCGGGAATGATCGCGACCGCGGCGTTCTTCGCGCCGCTGATGAGCACATCGCCGTAGAGCTTTCTGCCGCCCTCAATCACAAATTTATCCAAAAGGAAGCACTTCCTAACGATTTTTTTTCACATCCGCGGGAATCATATCAATCGGAGGCCCCGCGCAAACCGGGCCGTAGCGGCCCGAACGACCGATGCCGCAAAAATACCGTCGGGGCACAGCCTGCCGCGCCCGATACTTTTGCACATTCCTATAAGATTATACCATATCATTATACCATAAACCGCAGGAATTGCAATCGTTGATTTGTGAAAAAGCGCGAAACATTAAGATTTTGTAAAATTCGACGATTTATATTCACCGAAATTTAACAATATTACAATTATTTCACAGAACAAAAATTCTATTCCGCTTTTACGCTCAGCGTATTTTCACCGCTGTGCAGCCGATACCGCTCGCCGCCGATCTCCGCCGACGCCTCGCAGCCCTCGGGAACCGTAAAGACAAAGCGCCATTCGCCGTCCGTCAGGGCGTAAGACGACGCAACCGTGCCCAGATCCGTCTCAATCGAGGCGCAGACCTTTTCAATCCGTTTGTCCGTATACGGCGCGAAGGTGACGCGGCGGTAGCCGGGCGCGGAGGGTCTGATCCCCGCGAGACGCCGGAAAATCCAGCTGTAAACGCTGCCGTAGGCGTAGTGGTTATAGGAATTCATGCCGGGCGTGGCGAAATGCCCGTCGGGATGGATGCCGTTCCAGCGCTCCCACACGGTGGTGGCGCCCATGGTGACCGGATAGAGCCAGGAGGGATAGGTCTGCTTGAGCAGAAGGTCCACCGCCAGCCCGTCCGCGCCGGCGTCGGTCAGCGCGTCGAGAAGATAGGTGGAGCCGATGAAGCCCGTGGTGAGTCTGCCGTGCTTCTTCACGTCCTCGATCAGCTGCGCGCCGGTGGTCTGAGGATCGTCGGTCAGGCCGAAATGCAGCGCGAGGACCGCCGCGGTCTGGGTATCCTGCTTCATGCGGCCGTTCCGCATATATTCTCTGCGGAAGAAGGCGAGGGTATTCTCATAAAAGTTTTCATAAAATGACATATCCTTGCCCAGGATCGCGCCCGCCTGAACGATGATGCGCAGCCCCAGCGCCAGATACGCGGTGCCGATCAGCCCCTTGTCGGTGCGGCCGTTTGCGTCCTCGTTGTCCTCTTTGTCAAGGGAGAGCCAGTCGCCGAAGCCGCCGGTGGTCCAGGGCATATAATACTCGGCGTCCGCTTTTTTCTCTTTTGCTTTGCGGCGGCACTCAAGGATCATATGATCGACCCATTTTTTCATCATCGGGAAGTTCTCACGCAGCTGTTCCGTATCGCCGTAAGCGTTGTACAGCTCCCAGGGGATCACCGTGGCGGCGTCCGCCCAGGCGGGGCTGGCGTAGCCGGTGCCGAACTGGCTGACCGGGCAGGTGCTGGGCACCGCGCCGTCCGCCGTCTGCTCCGCCGCAAGGTCGCGCAGCCACTTTTTGAAGAAAACGCGCACATCGTTCGGA
>CACYHJ010000475.1 GCA_902774165.1 Oscillospiraceae bacterium | reverse complement strand
TGTCCTCAATATAAACCATGATGATGTTCTGGGACTCTACGGTATCCAGAACACCGTTGATATTGAAAAAGATCAAGGCCGCGGCGCCGATGATCACAAGACAGGACATCAGCACGGTAACGGACGCAACGGACATCAGGCGATTGATGAAGACCGTCCGCAGGCCTTCTTTGGTGAGATATCTCAGGCTTGAGGATTTCACTCGGCATCGCCTCCGTTCTTTTTCTCGCTACCGAAGGCGGCGCTCCGCTTCCGCACAACGTCGGTTCTCGGATCCTCCTCCGGACCGTTCAGAATGGCGTCGACGTCGCCGAGCACTTCTTTATACTCCTCGTCAATATCGATCTTCGAGCCGGAGAAGGAGGGCGTCTTCGTGCTGTCGCTGTACGTCGGGACCTCCTCGGCGCTCAGCTCCGTAAGGGATTCCTCGTCCTCTTCGGTAATCTCAAAATCGCCGTCGCCGGTCTTATAAGACTGAATCAGGCGCTCCACGTCGGCGCTGCCGCCGGGCATCTCGTAATAATTGCTGCGGGTCTCCGGGACGGAGGCCTCGCTTTCGACGATATCAAGCGGCTTATCTCCCCGCGCGGTGTCGGAAACAACCTTGCCGGCGCGGATGGTGATAATGCGCTTGCCGGGGAACTGCTTCACCAGCTCATGCTCATGGGTAACCATGATGACCGTCGTCCCGTTCTCGTTGATATGGCTGAGCAGATCGACGATTTCATAGGACATCTGCGGGTCGATGTTGCCCGTCGGCTCGTCGGCGATGATCAGATCCGCCTCGTTCACCAGGGCTCTTGCCAGCGCGACGCGCTGCTGCTCGCCGCCGGAAAGCTGGTTCGGCATCGCCTTCGCCTTGGAGGACAGCCCGACAAGGCTGAGAACATAAGCGACGCGTTTGCTGATGTTCTTTTCTTTCGCACCGATCACGCGCATGGCGAAGGCGACGTTGTCGTAAACGCGCATATTCGGGATCAGGCGGAAATCCTGGAACACGATGCCCAGAGAGCGGCGGAAATACGGGATCTTGCGCTTCGGAATGGTGTTCAGCTTATATTTATTGATAATCACTTCGCCGGAGGTGGGAACCTCCTCACGCATCATCAGTTTCAAAAATGTACTTTTTCCCGATCCGGACGCGCCGAGCACGAATACGAACTCGCCGTCTTCGATCTCAATACTGATATCCTGCAGCGCTTTCGTACCGTTGTCGTACGTTTTCGAGACATTTTTAAACTGTATCATTCTAAGTCTCCGTTTCCGAAAAGATCAGAACTTCGCGGGGTTGGAATCAAGATATTTCTTGACCATCAGGGCGACCTTGAACACGATTGCGTCGTCAAATTCACGCAGATCGAGACCGGTCAGTTTTCTGATCTTTTCCAGTCTGTAAACAAGTGTGTTTCTGTGGACGAACAGCTTCCTCGACGTCTCCGATACGTTCAGGTTGTTCTCGAAGAATTTCTGGATCGTGAACAGCGTTTCGGCGTCAAGGGAATCAATGGATCCGCGGCGGAAGATCTCGCGCAGGAACATCTCGCACAGCGTGGTGGGCAGCTGATAGATCAGGCGCGCAATGCCGAGGTTGTCGTAATTGACGATGGTCTTCTCGGTATCGAAGACCTTGCCGACCTCAAGGGCGACCTGCGCCTCCTTGAACGAGCGGGCGATTTCGCGGATCCCGGTGGCGGCGGTACCGATGCCGACCAGAACCTTGGAATAGAAATCGGCGCCCAGAGAGTCGACGACGGAACGGGCAAGCTTGTCAAGATCTTTGGCGTCGATCCCGGAGCGGACCTCCTTGACAATGGCGATATCGCTCTCGCTGATATTGATGATGAAGTCGCGGTTCTTCTCGGGGAACAGATCCTGAACAAGGTCATAGACCAGAACGTCCGTCTTCTCGGTGATTCTCAGCAGCAGGACGACTCTCGTGGCGGAATCGTTGAAGTGCAGCTCCTTGGCCTTGAGATATACGTCGCCGGGCATAATGTTGTCGAGCAGAACGTTCTTGATAAAGTTGCGCTTGTCGTATTTTTCATCATAATACTGCTTGACGTTCGAAAGAGAGATCGCAAGCATCGTGGCAAAGGCCTGGGAACGGGGATCCACATTCTCGACAAACGCGGCATATTCCGGATGAATGGGGGAACCGAAGGAGTGGTAGACGTACTCGCCGATCACCACGGGCGCGT
>CACYHJ010000474.1 GCA_902774165.1 Oscillospiraceae bacterium | reverse complement strand
GGAGCGATGTATTTGACATCGAGGCCCCGCCTGCGCAAGCCGCCGCCGCGGACGTGGCCGCGGAAAAAACCGAACCGGAAGATCAGCCGGATCCGGCTGAGGAAGAACAGCCCGCCGAAAATGCCGGCGACGTTCTGAAAAATGAAGAAAACGAAGCGGGAGCCGACGCGTCTTCAGACGAGATCTGATTCCCGGTGCGCGGGGATTCCGACATCCCCGCGCAGTCATTTTATTCCGTTTCTGAAGGAGGTCCTATGAGCTTTATCTCTGATTTCTTAAACAGTAAGCTTGTAAAAAAGGACGTGGGAGAACCGACGTATCTGACGTGGAAAGAGACGCTTTCCTACACCGCCGGGCGCGGCGCGCAGGGAATGAGCACTTCCATGACCGCGTCAAAATACGTCAACGCCTTTTTGACGAAAGTGCTGAAAATCGACACGGGCGTTACGGCGAATATCCGCCTGTACTGCGGCATCTTCGACGCGGTCAACGACCCGATGATGGGCGTGATCGTAGACAAAACCCGGACAAAATACGGTAAAATGCTGCCCTATATCCGCGTCGCGCCTTTCTTCGTGTCATTGTTTATGATGCTGTTTTTCGTCGGCGGAAACAATCTGCCCTACGCCGCAAAGATCGCGCTCACGATCTTTGCCTTTGTCGGGCTGGACGTGACGTATACGGCGTTTGACGTGCCGATGGGCGCGCTGGCTTACAGCATGACGCCCAACGGGGTGGAACGCACAAAGCTCTACGGCGTAGCCTCCATCGGCAGGGCGATTCTCGGCGCGATCCCGGCTGCGCTGGTGGCGTTCGCCGCATGGCTCCCCTACTTCAAGGAGGAGGAAAACCTGGGCAAGGCTTATCTGGTATCCTCCGCTTTTTCCGCACTGTTTATCATTCTTCTGACAAGACTGACGTTCCGCAACTGTAAAGAGCGATATGAGCATCACGAGGATACGCCCTCGCTCAGACAGTGCCTTCGGCTGCTGTTTACCAACCGGCCGCTGCTGATGCTTTTTCTCTGCAACATCATTTTCGTTCTCGTCAAGGTGCCGGAGCAGGCCTCGTTCTTCTTTGCTTACGACGGTATGTTCGCCCCAAAATACAACGGACTGCTTGACATCGTGAAAGCTCCCGGCTCGTTCCTTGCCGGCATCTTCGTGCCGATGATCAATGAAAAACTCGGCAAACGAGCGGATTCGAAAAAGTTTTATCAGGTCTGCTGCGCGCTCGGAATTATTCTGAACCTGCTCTATGCCGCAACCACATATAACGGTATGATCAATAAGCCTGCAGATCAGGCGGTGTCGCTTCCCATCGGTATTCTGATTCTCGCGTTCTCGATGCTCGTCACATTCCCGCTGGAGTTCAAGAATCTGATGCAGAAGGAAATGGAAGCCGAAACCGTCGATTACGTGGAATGGAAAACCGGACAGCGCGTGGAAGGCGTGATGCTCTCCATCATGAGCTTTACCGGAAAGTTTGAAAACACCCTTTCCTCGTATATCTGCATGAAAATTCTGAAAATGACCGGCTACACCGACCATTCCACCGATTCCGGCGCCGTTGTGCAGAATCTTGCGACGCGGAAGGGCCTGTTCTCGATGACGACGCTTCTGCCCGCGATCGGATATCTTCTGATGCTGATCCCGATGATCTTCTACAACATTACCGGCGACGGACACCGGCAGATGGTGAAGGAGATTGCGGAACGCCGCGCAGCAAGAGGAGAAGCGTTTGAAGATGCGGGGTAAAAAATGAACACTTTTATCTTCGACATGGACGGCGTCCTGTTTGACACCGAAAAGATTTCCTGGCGGGCGGCGAAGCGCGCGGCCGCAGCGGTTGGCTTCGATATGACTGAGGCGCAGCAGGCGTCCTTTATCGGCATGAATATGCGCGATTACAGGAAAAAGCTGACGGAATTTGTGGATGAAGCGTCCGCGGACGAATATATCCGCGTTTTTGACGAGCAGAGCCAGGTCATCATCGACGCGGAGGGGATCCCCCTCAAGCCCGGCGCCCGTGAAATTCTCGAACGACTGAATGAGCAGGGCGATACCGTCGCGCTCGCGTCTTCCACGAAACGACCTGCTATCTTCTGACGAACACGCTCGAAGATGCCGTGAAGAGCGGCACTGCGACCGGATACCAGCTCAACAATCCGGCGATCTCTGTCGCGGGCAAAACAGGCAC
>CACYHJ010000473.1 GCA_902774165.1 Oscillospiraceae bacterium | reverse complement strand
GTTCTGGCGGGGCAGCATTTCCGCACCTTCCTGAACTTTTTCGAGGGGACCGGAATCAAGGTGGCGGCCCTCTCCGGCTCCATGACGAAAAAAAGCAAGGACGAGGTCAAAAAACGCCTGCTCTCCGGCGAGATCGATTTCGTCGTGGGTACCCACGCGCTGATCGAATCCGACGTGGAATTCAGGAGCCTTGCGCTGGTCATCACCGACGAGCAGCACCGGTTCGGCGTGCGGCAGCGCACCGCCCTTGCCGAAAAGGGCGCGGACACCCATATGCTGGTCATGTCCGCTACGCCGATCCCCCGCACGCTGGGGCTGATCATTTACGGCGATATGGACGTGTCGGTGCTGGACGAGCTTCCGGCGGGCCGGCAGCCGGTCAAAACGTACCGGGTCGCCTCAAGCTACCGCCCGCGCCTGTATCGATTTCTGGAAAAGCATTTCGCGAAGGGACGGCAGGGGTATATCATCTGCCCGATGATCGAGGAGGGGGAGAATACCGCCGACCTGATCCCCGCGGAGGAGTATTATGAATATCTGAAACAGCAGGTGTTCCCGAACCGGCGGCTGGGGCTGGTGCACGGCAAGCTGAAGGCGGCGGAAAAAGAACGCACGATGGCGGATTTTGCCGACGGCAAGCTGGATCTGCTGGTCTCCACCACCGTGATCGAGGTGGGTATCGACGTGCCCAACGCCACGGTGATGATCATCGAGAACGCGGACCGGTTCGGCCTTTCCCAGCTGCACCAGCTGCGGGGTCGGGTCGGCAGGGGAAAATACGAGTCCTTCTGCGTGCTGGTCAGCGACAATCAGAACCCGGAGACCGACGCGCGCCTGAACGTGATGTGCGGGACCGGCGACGGCTTTAAGATCGCCGACGAGGATCTGCGGCTGCGGGGACCCGGCGATTTCTTCGGCGAGCGCCAGCACGGCCTGCCGCTGCTGAAAATCGCCGATATGATGAACGACACGGCGATGCTGGTGGAGGCCCGTAGGACCGCCGAGGCCCTCAGCGCCGACGGCGGGCTGGACCGCCCGGAGCACCGCGCGCTGAAGGAGGCGGTCAACGCCCTGTTCGGCGACGCCGCGTCGAAGATCAATTGATTTCCGTGTGAGATGTGAAAAGTGAAATGAGATATGAGAACCGAGATATCATCCGAATCATTATCCTGTTAGGAGGAAACGATAAATGAACAACATTTTCAAAGCATCCTGGATCAAGTCCAAACGCAACAACAAACTCTGCGCGACGGAATTCGTCAGGGATTTCGCGACCGCGCAGAAGGTCGTCCGGGCGGAGCTGAGCCTGACGGCGCACGGCGTTTTCGTCGCAGAGCTGAACGGCAAACGCGTGGGCTGCGATATCCTCGCCCCCGGCTGGACCAGCTATGAGACCCGTCTGCAGTATATGACCTACGACGTGACGGATCTTATGAAAAAAGGGAAAAACAAGCTCAGCGTCCGGGTGGGCCGCGGCTGGTATTTCCATCGGGTCAAGGCCTGGGGCAGCAAGGAGCTGCAGTCCGACGAGACCGCGCTGATCGGCGCGCTGACCGTCACCTTTGCCGACGGCGGAGAAATGACTGTGCTCACCGGCGCGGACTGGCGCTCGAGAAAGACCCGCACGGTATATAACGATATGTACAACGGCGAGACCTACGACGCCACCCGTCGCCGCGGCGCGCTGTCGCCCGTCGCCGTGATCCGCTATCCGAAAGAGATCCTGATCCCGCAGGAGGGCGAACCCATCCGCGAGCAGGAGCGCTTCCCCGGCGCAAAGCTGATCGTCACGCCCAAAGGGGAGAAGGTCATCGACTTCGGGCAGGAGGTCACCGGGTATGTGGAATTCGCCGTTGACGCGCCCGCGGGGACCGAGATCCGGCTGAAGCATTTTGAGGTCCTGACCAAAGAGGGCAACGTCTATACCGAGAACTACCGCTCCGCAAAGGCGCTGCTGACCGTGATCGCCGACGGCACGAAATTCACCTATAAGCCGGAATTCACCTTCTTCGGCTTCCGGTATATCCAGGTGGAGGGGATCGGGAATCCCGATCCCGCGGCGTTCACCGCGATCGCCGTGCATTCCGAGATGAAGCGCACCGGGCATTTCGAGTGCTCCGTGCCGCTGCTCAATCAGTTCTATTCCAATGTGATCTGGGGCCAGAAGGGCAACTTCCTTGACGTGCCCACCGACTGCCCGCAGCGGGACGAGCG
>CACYHJ010000472.1:1753-3967 GCA_902774165.1 Oscillospiraceae bacterium | reverse complement strand
CCATTGACAGCGGCGCCTCCTGTGATTATCATTTTTGATGTGAAAAGTCCGAAAAGAGAGGAACGGAGCCGTTGAAAAACAGATGGATATGGGTTTGCCTGCTGCTCCTGCTGCTCTGGCCGCTGTCGGCGGGGGCGGAGGTATCCTTTGAAGGCAAAACCTATTCGGACGATATGATCGTCTACGTTACGACGCTGGATAAGGCGACCGCGGGCGTACGGTTCTATGAGGACAGCTTCACAATGCCCGCCGGCAGCACCCTTCCGCTTCCCTCGGATATCCGCGTTCCGGTCAACGAGGCGGCGGACAGCCGTCAGGAGGAGGAATACGAGCTGATCTGCGATATCTCCGATCCCGACGCGCTGAAGGTGGAGATCGACAACAAGGAGCTTTACGCCACGGCGCTCAGGGCGACGGATTCGCCCGTCACGGTATCCGTCACCATGAACTGCGGCGGCCATACTTATTACGCGAAGATCCCCGTAATCATCACACAAGGTACGGAGGCGGAAAACAATGGCTGAAGATCAGAAGAACAGCACTCCCAACCAGGAGAAAAACGCGAGCGGCAACATTTTCCGCAGCTATAACTATGTCGGTACCAAAGAGACCGTAGCGTACCTGTTCAACGACTGGTCCAACACCTTCAATATCAACGGGTATTCCGGCCGGTTTATCTGGGACGTGGTCAAGATCGACTTCGGCATTCAGGCCATTGTCGGCCTGTTCACCGGCGTGTGGGACGTCATCAACGATATCTTTATTTCCGCCGTCGTGGACAATACCCGGACCCGGATCGGCAAATTCCGCCCCTATCTTGTAATGATGCAGATCCCGCTGAGCTTTATCGGGCTGCTATGGTGGTTCGAACCCTATTTCTTCCCGAATACGGCGGGCACTTATATCCCGAAGCTCATCTTCCACTTCCTGTTCGGCGTGATCACCGAAACCGCCGGTACCTTTACCGGAATCGCCAAGGCCGGCTATATGAGTACCATCACGCCCAACCCCAATGAACGTGTGCGGCTGATCACGCTTGCGGAGCTGCTCACCGGTTATATGGGCGAGGATATGCCCGGGTACATTTTCGGCTTCCTTTACGATATGGTGGTCACCGGCCGCTGGAATATCCAGCTTCGGTCCATCTTCGTCGCCATGGGCGTGGGCTGTTCCGTCATTTCCTCCGCGTTCACCTTCTGGTTCTTTATGGTGACCAAGGAGCGCGTCCCGCAGTCGCTGGAGCGCCCGGACATCAAGGAGGGCTTCCGGGCGATCTTCCGCAATTATCCCGTGCTGCTGATGGCGCTGTCGGATTTCCTCGGCAACTTCGCCATGGGCATGGGAGAGCGGGACTACTGGATCGACGTGCACGGCTCCAATACGATGATCAACACGGTGCTGGCGCTGGTCTCCGGCATTTCCGGCCCCGTGGGCAGTATTTCCTACGCCTTTGTCGCGCCGCTGCGAAAGCGCTTCTCCTCCAAGTTCCTGTGGGTCGGCGCCGATATGTACGGCGATATGCTGTGCCTGATGTTCTTCCTTGTGGGCATCACCAACCACAATTACAAAAAGCTCAAACCCATGCTGATCGTCTACGGCTTCCGGGAGTTCTTCGGCAAGCTCCTGTTCGGCGTGAACAAGGTCATCAACGCCGACCTCTGGAATGAAGCCATGGACTACTGCGAGTGGAAGAGCGGCTACCGGATGGAGGCCACCACCGGTGTTGCGAAGAGCCTGGTGCTCAAGCTTCAGGGCGTTGTGAAGGGCTCCATCCAGAACGTCATCATGAAAAAGATCGGCTATGTGCAGGGCCTCAAGATCGGCACCCAGACCGAAAAGACAAAGCGCTGGGAGTTCATTCTCTGCGCCATCATGCCCACCATCACCGGCGCGCTGGGCATCCTGCCCAAGATGCTGTGGCCCATCTCCAAGAAAAAACACGCTCAGATGTATTACGAGCTTTCCGAGCGCAGAAGCAAAATGGTGAACGATTATGTGGACAGCGTAACAAACGACGCGGAGAAATAAACGACATATGACCCGCCGGGAACACAGCAGGGCTGACGCCGCATCTGTGTTTCCGGCGTTTCGTATCGCGGCGGAAGAAACCGGAGTAAGGGCAACACCGCACAAATACGAATGCGCGTCTTGCTTGATCTTTGTTCCGTCATCTTGCACAGATTCTCCTTGACAACCGTCAGGTTGCCTGCGGAG
>CACYHJ010000472.1:0-1743 GCA_902774165.1 Oscillospiraceae bacterium | reverse complement strand
CTCCTTGACAACCGTCAGGTTGCCTGCGGAGACTCTGTACAATCTGACGAAAAAATCTACTGCGCAATCCGCACGCCCGAATTGTGCGGTGTTGCCTAAGGAATTGACGCGAATGCCGCGCGGGGGCTTTCTGCGTTTTTTTACGGCGCGGAGCGCGGGCTTTCTCCCGGGCGCATCGTCCGGTTTTGTTGACATAAGCAGAAATAAGATGTATAATTTTAAAAAAAGTGACGAGTTATGACTTCGTCATGCGGATCGGAGGCACACAGAAAGTGTTCAGAAAAAGATTCATTGCTTTGCTGACGGTTTTTGCCCTGATCTTCGGGCTCTGCGCCTGCGGAAACGCGTCGTCGGACGCGGGCAGGCCCGGAGAAGGAGCGACTTCGCCGGCGCCCGAGGAGGAGACCGAAATTCCGGAGCTGTTGCCTGTGGACGGGAACGGCGTCAAAAGAGAAAAGGCGGATCTGACGCTGCTGGTCTACATGATCGGGTCGGATCTTGAGAGCAAGACCGCCGCGGCCTCCGACGATATCGAGGAGATGGTCAACAGCGGCGTCGATTCCGATAAAATCAATCTGCTGGTGTATACCGGCGGCTGCCAGTATTGGCATAACGGCATCCCGGCGGACGCGAATTACCTCTATCGCTATGATTCCGACGCCGGCGACATGGTTCGGGAGATGGCGACCGACAGCCTGTTCAACATGGCGGCGCCGGGGACGCTGACCGGCGTGCTGGACCACGTGGCCGCCCATTTTCCCGCCGATCATTACGGGCTGGTCTGCTGGGACCACGGCACCGGGTCGGTGATCGGCTACGGCAGCGACCAGCTGTTTGACAACGCAAGCCTGAACCTGCGGCAGTTTGCCGCCGCGCTGGAGAAATCCGAATTCGGCAGGGGAGCGCACTTTGATTTCATCGGCTTTGACGCCTGTCTGATGGGGTCCCTCGAGACCGCCGTCGCTCTGGCGCCCTACGCCGATTACCTGATCGCCTCCGAAGAAACCGAGCCCGGCGCCGGCTGGGATTATTCCGCCCTTGCCGGGCTGACCGGCACGGAGGGCGCGGTGCAGTTCGCAAAGAACATCATCGACACTTACAGCAAGCTTCCGGACGAATACGCGGCGAAATCGCGGTCGGCGCCGGATATCACCCTCTCCTGTATGGATCTGTCCAAAACCGGCGCGGTCGTCGACGCCCTTGACGGGCTGTGCGGGGACATGGAAGAGCAGATCGACAGTGAGTATATCATCATCTCCAATCTCAGAAACCGCACGAAGGAGTTTTCCGCCGGCGGCGGGCTCGATCAGGCGGACCTGGGGCACTTTGCGCTTCTTGCGGAGAAAAAATGGCCGGAATCGGCGAAGAAGCTGCGCGGCGCGATCGACGAGATGGTGGTTTATCAGTCGACGAACGTGCCCAACGCCAGCGGCGTTTCCTTCTATTTCCCCTATTCCGGCATGACGCTGTATGAGGACGGCGGCACCGACAGCCTCGGCGCGCTTTACGGCGGGAAGAAATACAGCGGCTTTATCCGCTCGTTCCTCAACGCGAAGGCGAAGGGAAAAGAGGAATCCTACGGCCTCGGCACGCCGGAGCTGCGCGGCGACGAATTTGTTCTGAGCCTGTCCGACGCGCAGAAGGAAACCCTTGCGGAGGCGTATTATACGGTCTATGAAAACATGCATGACGGCGGATACGTTCCGGTGCTCAGAGAAGTGCGTCTGACGCCGGACGGGGACG
>CACYHJ010000471.1 GCA_902774165.1 Oscillospiraceae bacterium | reverse complement strand
AGAGCTTGTTTTCTGTCATATCTCTGTTCTGATACCTTTTGCGTATCTGTTCGGCGTCGCCCCACTGCGCGGAACCGTGTTCCTCCCCACGTCGGTAGTTTTTGGCGGTGGAGATATAGATTCCGATTCCCATCGCGTAGATCAAAACAAAAAGGAGGACAGTTTTCAGGCTGTCCTCGCAAAAGGTGAATTGAAATGGTTTCGCAATGGCGTTTGGAAATTCAAGAAATATCTCTTTTAACCCGCCGTCGAGATACGGGGCGACAAGGAGAGCAAGCCAGACGACAGGGAGCAAGCCCGAGGCATACAGAATCAGGTTTGATTTTGAAAACAGTTTCGTTCTCACATTTCATTTCACCTCCGGTTCTTGTTACCGCTCGTCA
Organism: Oscillospiraceae bacterium; assembly: GCA_902774165.1. Taxonomy (GTDB): domain Bacteria; phylum Bacillota; class Clostridia; order Oscillospirales; family Acutalibacteraceae; genus RGIG2774. Next base: position 2,775 of record CACYHJ010000471.1, on the reverse strand, counting down.
CGATATGCCCGGCGTCTTTCTCTTGCGGTCGGCGCATCGAGAATCAATAGCAAAAGTTTGTCAACGTCTTCTGTTGGCTGATCCTGTTCCAACAGTTTATTGCGAAAATCATTCAAGCCGTTGAGCATAAGGTTATACAGGAGATCGTCAACAACAATTACTCTCTTATCGCTTCTCATACCCAGTCCTTATCTTTCGTCTCTGCTTTTCGGGCGCAGCGTTTTCTCCATTTCACCGGTGATACTGTTTGCCTCGTCGCGGACGATCTTCATAGCTTTGCGGATATCCTTCGGTTCCATATCCTTCATCGGGTTCTCTTCCTGGATCGGCAAGGGTTCGATACCGCTGCGTTTACAGACCATATACGCAACGCAGCTTACGGCAAAGCGCTGCGCCATATGGCCGTCGCCCTTATCCGATCTCGCAAGGATGATCTCCCGCGCAACCGCCTTGAAAATGTCCGCGCAGTTCATGCCCTGACGGACATAGATCGCCTTGTCCTGCGGAGAATACATCGCGTTCAGATCCGGCGACAACTGGTTGTTGATCCGCATTTCAACGGGCGACGTGCGCATCAGAGCTTTGATCAGACGCTTCTCATCCGCCTTTTTGACCGGAGAGGGCGTCTGTTCCGCCGTTGTCTGTGAAATATCGAAGACCTTTTTCACGTCATAAAAAGTGCCTTTCTCGCCGTTCTGTTTTGTAACTTCTCTGGGCTCCAGAATCGAGATCGCCTTCTGTCCCTTCTGAATGCTTGCGCCCTGCTCCTGCCATGTCTTAAAATCGGCAAGCCGGGTGGCAGTCGGACACTGCTTTGCAATCAGAAGAGCGTTGCTGACGGAGTATCTGTCAAAGCGGCTCTGCACGTCAAGGTACTGCTTCAGGGGTTCAGGATCAGCCAGCGCGGTGGTCGCTTCTTCCAGCATCTCATAGGCCTGCGCGCGGTTCTGTTCCCGGAGGATCTGCCAATCCTCTTTGGATAACTGTGTTTGCTCGGCGGTCGTTTCATTGCCGCCGAAAAGTTCATCAAGATCTGCCATAGCTTTTACTTCCTTTCGATTTTTTCTTTGCCTTTGTTCTCGTAGGTTCCTGTGTTTGCTTCATTTTCTTTTGTTGACGTTTGTACTCTTCCAATTGCTTTCGCACGGAAGGTCGTCTTTCGGGATCATCCCTTGTACCGTCGCGCTGCTCCTTTCGCGTACCGGAGGTAGGCTCGGACGGACGGGATCTTTCCGTCTTCGCCTGTGAAGGGTTGTCGTTCTGCGTTTTCTCCTTCTGCGGCGGCTTGAACAGTTCGTCAATGAATTTATCCTCCGCAGTTTTTTCCGGCGTCGTCCGCTCCGGCACCTGTTTGCTTTCGTCTACCGAACGTTCCACGCCGTTACGGATTTCCGCCTGATTGTTTGCGCTGAGCTGAAAACGCTGAAAGATACGATTGACTTTAGAAGCGTCCTCGGCGCGAACCATAATATCGCAGAAACCGTTGTTCTTGCTTTTGTCCTTTAAGACGTGATACATAACGCCGTAATTCTTCGCCTCTTTACAAAACGTTCTCAGGGATTTGTCGTCAAGTTCGAAAACACGGATCGGCTTTTTCTGTTTCAACAATGTCATAAGGGACGCTCTGCCTTTGGTTCGCTGCGGCTTTTTCATTTCTGCAATCAACAGTTTGGCAAGATCTTCCGCTCCCTTACCGGTGATCTTTGCAATGGTTTCAACGCCTTCCAGTGACATCCTGACGACCTGTTCCGCTGCGTCTCCCGATGTGCTCATACTGATTACGCTCCTCGCCCGTGAGATAATATCCGGTCGCAAACCGTGATTTCCCGCCGAACAATTTTCAGTCTATCAGAGATCCTTTGAATGCTGTGCTTCAGTTCGTATTGTTTTTGCATATCTTCTGAACGTACCGCACGCTTCAAAGCGTTGCGAAGCGTCTGTCTTGCCTCGGTCAAATAATCCGTTTCACCGAGCAGTTCCGTTTTGTATTTTGAAACGTCGTCGTCGGAAAACAGCCTGTGATCGAGCATCAGGTTCTGTTCCTCGATCAGTTTATCGAACTTGATGATCTCATCTCCGAGCAATCGCATCAGTTCCCGGTTTTCATCCGGTCGTTCCCTCACAACACGTATGCCGCAGACAAAGTGAACGTAAATCGTTTGCCGGTCTTTGAAAATATCTTTGTTGTTTCTGTCGCCGTCAAAGAAAATCTTTTCGGGATCGTCCTGCTCCGGCAGCGCAATCGGTTGCGGAATTTTGAAGCCGCGCAGTTTTTTCCTGATCGCTTCCGGCGTGTATTCCTCTCCGAGCGTTTTCATTCTTCGCGCTTTCGGAAAGCTTGGATGGAAAATCGTTGGATACTTTCGGTCGAAGTTGAAGGTGTAACCGCGCGCCTGCATCTCACGGTAAAACTGTTTTTCATTCATGGAAATCGCAAGGCACTCGTCAATATCCCGACGAATAATTCCGTTCTTCGTATACTCTCCGTTCTTCTCCGCCTGCCATTCAACGTAACTCTTGCCATGACCTTTGGGATGCTCAATTACGGAAAGTCCGAACTCTCTGCACAAGCGGTCGGAGATTCTTCGGATCTCATATACGGTCTTTCTTTGATCGTAAAACTTTTTTCCGTCGATCCCGGACACGCTGTTTATGACCACATGATTGTGCAGACAAGAGGTGTTAAGATGGGTGGCGACCACAGCTTCAAATCTGCTGCCGAGCAATTCTTCGGCAAGTCTGATTCCGATTTTGTGCGCGATCTCCGGCGTCGTT
>CACYHJ010000470.1 GCA_902774165.1 Oscillospiraceae bacterium | reverse complement strand
TTCTGATGGCGGTCACACGGATCTGGCCGATCAAAAGCGGCGAGCTCGGAAAGGTCATAGATTACGTTGCCAATACCTCCAAGACGGACGAACACAGCTTTTCCGAAGAACAAATGCGGGATCTGTACAACGCGCTGCACTACGTGGAGAACGCGGATAAAACGTTTGACGTGAACGAGAAAAAGCTTTTGGTTTCCGGCGTCAACTGCATTCCGGAAAACGCAAAACAGGAAATGACGGACACCAAAAAGCGCTTCGGTAAAGAGGGCGGCATCCTCGCGCACCACGCATATCAATCCTTCAAGCCGGGAGAGGTTACGCCAATACTTGCGCATAAGATCGGCGTTGAAACAGCAAAGAAAATGTGGGGCGATAAATATGAAGTGATCGTCGCCACCCATATGGGATCGCACGCCATACACAATCATATCCTCATCAATTCGGTTTCGTTTGTCGACGGAAAAAAGTATAACGGAAACAAAGAAAACTACAAACGTTTCCGTGAAGTCAGCGACAATCTTTGCTAGGAATACGAGCTTTCGATCATCGAAAACCCGCAGGGAAAACGCGTACCGTATAACGTGTACAAAGCGAAGCAGAACGGCGAAGTCACCAAGAACGACGTCATCAAAAAGGATATTGATCTGGCAATCTCCGTCAGCTGCAATACGAGCTATTTCGCAAAGGTCATGCGCACGCTCGGCTATGAGTTCCGACAGGGCTATAAGTATGAATATATCGTTCATCCCATGATTCCGAAGGGCGTGCGGCTGATCAATCTCGGCGAAGAATACACCCTTGAAATGATACAAAGCCGTATCCGCAGCAAGCGTCAGTTCTACAGGCTGCAGCTCGACCCGCAGGACGATGTTGCGAGGTTCTTTGAAACGCCGCCGTGGGAGTATCAGAGCATTCAGGAACTGTATGTGAATTTTATCATGGTCCTTTGGCTTGTAAAGGAGCGGCCGAGCAATAACGTGGAGCTTTTCAGAACCCTGTGGGAGGAGGAAATGATCTTCGATAAACGGGTGGAGGAACAGAACCTGATGCTTGACAACAATCTCCGTACGGATGAGGATATCGAAAAATACAAAGCCGGAAAAGAAACCGATCTGAGGGAGTGCGAGGATACGCGTCGACTCTGCCGCAACGCGCTGAAGCGTGCGCAGCGCGCCGGAAACGAAGATGAGATTTTCAGATGGCGCAGAGATATATCACATCTCAGTGAAATGATGTGCCGGTACAGAAATGAGATCAAAATCTGCGACAGAATACTCGACGACGCGCCGGAGCTCGAAAAACAGATGAAGTATATTCAGGAACGCATGGAAACGCAAAGACGGAAAATCAGAAGCAGGGGAGCTTGGGAACGGTAAAATGAAAATGGAGAACAACGAAAGGAGTGCTGCCGGTAAACGTTCCGGTTATGACCGATCCCATTTTTACGCTATCACTTTTGAAGCAGTCATAACCTCCGCTTTTTATCAAATAAGTTTTGGAGGAAAACAATATGAAAGTCAATTTTGCAGATGATCTTGTGAATACAAGAAAAATCATGAGCAAATATATCATTCCTATGCGCGATTCGCCGTTTGCGTTTCGCAAGGATGATGCGTATGAGTCGCTCAAAAGAAGCATCGCGCAGTTCGGTGTGATCGAACCCATCACGGTACTGGAGCCGGAGAGATATGTGCGATCCGACGGAAACTATCAGATCATCTCCGGCAGGCGCAGATACGAAGCCTGCAAGGAGCTCGGCATCATCGACATCCCCACTCGCGTGCTGCGTATGCCTGCTGACGACGCGCTGATTTCGCTGATCGATATGAATCTCTGCCAGCGCACCGACATCCCGCCCAGCGAGAAGGGCGCGGCGTACAAGCTGCGGCTGGAGGCGATGAAGCGGCAGGGATATCGGACGGATTTGGATGAAGAATCAACTTCTGCCCAACCCGGGCAGAAGTTAAACACCACTTCTATTCAGCAGCTTGCGGATGAAAGTCCGGACAGCCGAGAGCAGATCCGGCGGTATATTCGTCTTACGGAGTTAGAACCGAATTTGCAAAAGCTGGTCGATGAAAAGAGGATCGCCCTCACGCCCGCCGTGGAGCTTTCTTACCTCCCGAAGGAAGCGCAGCGGGATCTCATCACGACCATTGAGAGCGAGGAAGCGACGCCGTCGCTTTCACAGGCGCAGCAGATGCGAAAGCTTTCCGAAACCGGCGCGC